>JBPCJG010000186.1:0-2916 GCA_051005515.1 Longimicrobiaceae bacterium | reverse complement strand
GCGCCCGCCGGCCTGTCGCGCTCGATCCTGGCCAACTCGGGAGCCGAAGCGGTGGAGGCCGCGCTCAAGACCGCCATGCTGGCTACCGGGAAGCCGGGAGTGCTGGCCTTCCGCGGCGGCTATCACGGACTCACCCTCGGCGCGCTGAACGTATCCGCGCGGGAGGATTTTCGGGCTCCGTTCGCCGCGCAGCTCGCCGGGCACACCCTCTTCGCGCCTTATCCGTACGCGTACCGCTCCCCCTTCGGCGATCCGGCGGAGGGGGCGGCGGAGTGCCTCCGCACGGTCGAGGAAGTGCTGGACTCCACCTCCGGTGACGAGGTCGGCGCGATCCTGGTCGAGCCGGTGCAGGGGCGCGGCGGAGACGTGGTTCCGGATGCGAGCTTTCTACCCGGACTGCGGAGCATCTGCGATCGGCGCGGGCTACTCCTCATCCTCGACGAAATCTACACCGGCTTTGGCCGGACCGGACGCTGGTTCGCCTGCGAGCACACCGGGGTGGTCCCCGACCTGCTGACCGTCGGCAAGGGGTTGACCGGCGGGCTCCCCTTCGCGGCGTGCATCGGGACCGAAGCCGTCATGGCGGCGTGGCCGGAGTCGCGCGGCGAAGCACTCCATACTTCGACGTTCCTGGGACACCCGCTGGGTTGTGCCGCCGCGCTGGCGTCCATCGCAGCCCTCCGGGAAGAGCGGCTCGTCGAGCGATCTGCGGAGGTCGGCCGGCGCATCCTCGCCCGGCTGCGCGAGGCGTTCGCCGACCACCCGCGGGTGGGGGAGGTGCGGGGACTGGGGATGATGATCGGGATCGAGCTGGTCCGCGACCGGCGGGATCGCGAACCGGCGCCGGAGCTGGCGGGGCGGGTCGTGGTGGAGGCGCTCCGCCGGGGGGTGCTGCTGCTCGGCGGCGGCATCCATGGCAACGTGCTCTCGCTGTCGCCGCCCTTCAACATCGGCGAAGCACAGCTCGACGCCGCACTGGACGTGCTCGTGCAGGTGGTTTCGGCGATCGACTGACGGCGGGCACATCCCAAACGAAGAGCGGACCCCCGCGCGAGGGTCCGCTCTTCAGAAAGCTCGGCGTTGCTCCCGCCGCTCAGCTCTCCGTCGATTCCGCGAGCTTGGTCTGCAGCTCCCGGAAACGGGCGAAGAGGGTGGGAGCGTCCGGCTGGATCTCCAGCATCTTGTTCTTCAAGCGTTCCTCGAATGCCTGCGCCCTGCTGGCGAGCGCGGGATCCTTGAGCGCCTCGGTCTGCGCCTTGACGAAGCGCGCCTGGATCTGCGCCGCCTCGCGCGTCAGCTCCTGCAGCTTCGCCTGGTCCCCGTTCTCCTGCGCCTTGCGGGCTTCCTCTTCCATGGTCTGCACTCGCTGTGCGACCCCGACCAGCCCCGGATCGTACTTCTCCATCGCGGTCTTGATGTCGGTCCCCAGCTCCTCCTGGGCAGAGCGCAGCGACGAATCCTGCAGCGCCTTTACCTGGGTGGCCTGGAGCTGCCCGGCAATCTTCTGCAGCTCGGAGATCCACTCCTGCTGCTGCGGAGTGGGGCTCTTCTGCTCCGCGACCGCTACCGTGTTCTGAGACGGAACGGCCGGCTTCTGCTGCGCGTCGGCGAGCGCGGGGGCGATCGCCAGCGAAGCGACGCCGATGGTCCAGCGAACGAATCTATGCAATGCAGGATCCTCTATCGAAGATGGTGAAAAGTGGTTTCAACGTCTGCAACACCGTAACGCACAAGGTGTTCCGGCCCGTCGTGCGGTTCAAGGTGACCCGGTGGAGTCTCCTGGTGATTGCCCGCGCCGCACCGGCACCCCGAGTAGCTTCGGGGCCGGCTGGGTCGCGGCCGGATCGGCCGCGACGGATCTTTCCGCGGGTCGCGAAGCGGAGGTGTCGCCGGCGGTCGGCGGGAGCTCGATGATCCTTCCACCTCCTGCATCGGCGCGCTCTCGAGGGCCTTCCAGCTCCGGCCAGTCGATTCCCCGCGCCGCGGCGTCCAAGGTGAAGGTGTCGGGCGGGAGTTCGTAGGCCCCGTACTCGTCGTCGTACGGGTAGCCCAGCGTATCCACCCCGGCCCAGAAGATTCCGCGGTCGGAGCACGCGCCCCGCGCGGGGGCGTAGTTGACGAAGTATTCGGTATAGGTGGCGCCCCCCGCAGGACACCCGGCGCCGACGACTTCCCCCGTCTGCCGGTCCGCGGTAGCGCTCACCACCCCTCCGGGGCGAGGCCATGGCGCCGGCATCTCGCGGCCGGCGTAGATCCGCTTCATCAGACGCCCCCAGACCGGCGCAGCCAGCTCACCCCCGGTGCCGCCGCGCACGATCGTCTGCGGCCGGTCGAGGCCCATCCACACCCCGGCGACCAGTTCGGGGGTGTACCCCACGAACCAGACGTCCGTGGCGCCGTTGGTGGTGCCCGTCTTCCCCGCCGCCGGTCCGCGGAAGCCCACCGCCCGCACCGCCGTTCCGGTTCCCCGGTCGACGACGTCGCGCAGCATGCTCGTGAGCACGAAGGCGGCGGCCGGATCCACCACCCGCGTCCGTCCGACCGGCGCTTCCCACAGCACCCGCCCGTCGCGGTCTTCGATGCGGCGTACGAAGTGCGGCCGTACGCGGTAGCCGCCATTGCCGAAAGCGGCGTAGGCGGCGACCAGCTCGAGCGGGCGGACGCCCGCGGCGCCGAGGGTGGTCGCCGGGTAGTCGGGGATCTCCGTGCTGATGCCGAGATCGCGCGCCTCCCGCGCCACTGCGGAGCGGCCGATCTCCTCCGCGAGCCGTACCGTCACTATATTCTTGGAGCGTGCCAGCGCGTTGCGCAGCGTCATCGGCCCCTCGTAGCGGCCGGTGTAGTTGCGGGGCTCCCAGTAGCGGCCGCGGGAGATGGCCAGCCGCACCGGCGCGTCCTGTAGCCGCTCGGTAGGCG
>JBPCJG010000185.1:0-5377 GCA_051005515.1 Longimicrobiaceae bacterium | reverse complement strand
CTCGGCATGCCGGCGACGTTCCGCAACGTCACTACGGTGCGGAAGCTCGCGGAAAAGTACGGCGGCTGAAGCGGGCGTCGCCGGTTCCGGTGTGGAGAAAGCAGCGAAGCCCCGGCCGCTGGGCGTCCGGGGCTTCGCCCGTCCTTTCGCGTCAGCAGACGCGCGGATCAGCCGCCATCTACCGGCTCACGAATGGAGTGTCTCCCGGCATCGTAGGCGGCGCCATCGCCGTGTCGCCCGGCATCGACGGCGGGATGCCCGTCGTGGTGTCCACCATCATCAGGGTGTCCTCGGGTGACATCGACGGTTCGGGGTTGCCATACGTGCCGTCGGGTGACCCAGCTGTCTGAGTACAAGCAGTTAGCGTGATCGACACGGCTGCGAGGGTCCAGCGGTTTGCGTGCTTCATGGTCTCTCTCAATTGGGGTTTCGAGTACAGAGCTACGGCCGTGCCGGAGGCATTGCCGCTGCCGGGATGTTCGCGCAGGCGGCGGGCTGCAGGCCTGCCGACGTGCGCACCTCCATCCTGACGGAGTGCTGGCCATTCAGGAGGGTCGCCGGAGCCGTGGTGAGCCTCGAGACGCTCTCCGCATCCCCCGTGGGACCCGCGACGATGGGGTCGATCGTCGCGATGGGCTCCCCCGACCCGGGGCACGGCGTGGAGCTGACGACTGCCCGCAGCCGTTCGTTCTCAGGGGCGTTGGTCAGGTTCAGGATGAGCTGGGTAGCGTTCCCTTCCGGAGCGGCCGTCCCCGTGCCGCTCATCTCCGCGCCCGCCATCGGCTCGAAGGTGAAAGCACGCGCCCCCCTGGCCGTATCCGGGGTCACCAGTGTCGGAGCCGTGCCTTCCGCTACCGCGGCGATGGAGTCGTTCGCGATGCGGCTGAGCTGTTCCGTCGAGCGGTCCACCGGCTCCGGCTCCCTGCGGCTCTCGCACGCGACGGCGGCGAGCACCACCGCCGCTGCCGCCAGAACATTTCGTTTCATGCTACCCTCATGGTTGCGGTCACGCGAGCCCTACATGGCCTTGGAGGGAATGTCCGCGCAGGCGATCGGCTGCCCCGGATCGCCTCCCGCCACGTGATAGGCGATCACGTGCTGTCCGTTCATCACGGTAGCGGCCGGGATGTTCACGGTGGTCGTGCTGCTCCCGCTCGCGTCGATGTCCTCCAGCGGCTGGACGACCGTGCCGAGATTGGCGCACGTCCCTTCGTGGATATGTCCCTTGTGTTCGCCCGACGGCGCTCCGACGAGGTTGACCATCACTCGCGTCTGGTTGCCCTCGGGAGTCAGCTCGACGTTGCCGGTTACGCCCGAGTTGTTGAGGGCGTTGATCGCCATCTGGCTGCCCATTCCAGCCATTTCCTCGCCGGCCATCATCATCCCCGTGTCCATCGCGGGCGGCGGCATCATGTCCGCGGCGGGGGCGTCGATGTCGGCCATGGCCGTATCGTCGGCGGGCTCTTCGGCCACGCATGCAGCGAGCGCGAGCGGGACGGCGAGCAGCAACAGCTTGGAGTTCTTCATCTATGACGTGCTCCTGTGTGGAGGATAACCGGCCCCGCGGCGGCGCGGAGCGGCGTGAATCTTTGCGTCACGCTGGTAGGCAATCTGCGGCAAAGAGCGTTCCAGTTGTTCCAAGCGACTGCACTACAACATGTTGGCTCTCCCACTCGCGACCGTGACCTCGCGGAGCTGCTGCGCGAGTTCGGGAGCCGGGAGCCCGCCGTGGAGCCGCCATCCCCAGTTCCCAGCCGCGACCCCCGGGGTGTTCATCCGGGCCTCCGAGCCCAGGGCGAGCAGGTCCTGCAGCGGGACGATCACCCAGCGCGCCGTCGAGCGGCTCAGGAGCCGGATCAGCGGCCAGGGGCTCTCGTCGGCCGATCCGCCCATTTCCTGCTCCACCCGCTTCCGCTGGGCGGAGGTCAGCGAGCGATACCAGCCGATCAGCGTGTCGTTGTCGTGAGTCCCGGTATACGCTACCGCGTTCGGAGGATGGTTGTCGGGCAGATGTGGGTTCGCCGCTTCGCCGTCGAAAGCGAACTGCAGCACCCGCATCCCCGACAGCCCCAGCTCGTCCCGAAGCGCCTCCACCTCCGGGGTGATGAGGCCGAGATCCTCCGCGACCAGAGGCAGGCGGCCGAGCCGTTGCTCCACCGCGGCGAACAGCCTTTTCCCCGGCCCCGGGCGCCACTGCCCTGCGACGGCTGTCGCTTCATCGGCCGGGATCTCCCACCCCGCGGCGAAGCCGCGGAAGTGATCGATGCGCACCACGTCTACCAGGTGCAGCGTGCGGCGCAAACGTTCCGTCCACCAGGCGAAGCCGTTCCTTTCTACCGCCTCCCAGTCGTAGACCGGGTTTCCCCAGCGCTGACCGGTGGCGCTGAAGTAATCCGGCGGGACGCCCGCGATCACCTCCGGCCGGCCATCGGGAGCGAGCCGAAAGAGGTGTCGGTGCGCCCAGACGTCGGCGCTGTCGTGGGCGACATAGATCGGCAGATCACCGAGGATGCGGACGCCGCACTTCGCCGCATGCGCCCGCAGCGCCCGCCACTGCCGCTGGAAGATCCACTGCTCCCAGCGGTGGCCGTCGATGGCCTCGCCCAACTCGTCGCGCCACCGGCGCATCGCCTCTGGATCGCGGTCCCGCGCTCCCGCTTCCCAATCCGTCCACGAGATGTCGCCGAAGTGCTCGCGCAGGGCGCGGAAAAGGGAGTAGTCGTCTAGCCAGGATGCGTTCTGCTCACAATAGACGCCCCAGGCGTCGCGCCCCTCAGGATCGGGCGACGCACGAAAACGACTGTACGCATCTCGCAGCAGCGCGTCCTTCCAGGGCCCGACGACGGCAAAGTCCAGAGTGTCCGACTGCGCCCCATCCACCAGATCACCCTGCGCGAGCCACCCCTCCTCCACCAGCCGCTCCAGATCGATCAGCCAGGGGTTGCCGGCGAAGGCGGAGAGCGCGTCGTACGGCGAGCCGCCGATGGACATCGGGCCGAGGGGAAGGATCTGCCACACCCCCTGCCCCGCCTGAGCGAGCCAGTCGATCCAGGCGAACGCGGCGTCACCCAGGGAGCCGATCCCCGGCCCGGGCAGCGAAGTGGGATGAAGAAGGACGCCGGAGAGCCTACGATCCAGACCGGAATCCACCCTACGCGGCGTTCTTGGGCAGCGCGCGCAGAGGGATCCACAGCCACTCCGGACGGTTGTTCAGCTCGTAGCCGAGCTCGTACACCGCCTTGTCGAGCTCCAGCGCCGCGAGCACTTCGCGCACAGCGGCAGGATCCGACGGCAGGAAAGGCGCGTGATCCGTCCGCTCCAGGTACGCGGTGAGGAAGCGCTCCCTCACCTCCCGCTCCCAGGCGCCGGCCCAGCGACGGATGCGCTCCACGTCGGCGTCCGGGTGCGTTTGCCGCCACGCTGTTTCTGCGGTGCACGCGGCGTAGCTGAAGGAGCGCAGCATTCCCGCGACGTCCCGCAGGGGGGTGTTCTTCGCGCGCCTTTCCGCCAGCGAGCGGATCGGTTCACCCTCGAAATCGATCACGTACCACGGCTCGGTGTCCGCCCTTGGATGTCCGGCAGCGCGCAGGAGCTGGCCCAGGTGCAGGTCGCCATGCAGGCGGGTCTTGACGGTGCCTCCTTCCTCGAGCCGCTGCATGCCGTTCAGGAGCAGCTTGGCGTGGGGCTCCGCGCGCACCGCGGCGTCGAGGTGGGGTAGGAGCGCGGGAGCCACCGCGCCGGGGATCGATTCGATGCGTGCGGCCACCTCTCCGAGCACCGCCGTCACTTGTGCGTGCGCCGCCCGCGTCCAGTGAGCCACGTCGTCGCTCGTGAGCGGTTCCGGCGCCAAGTCCGCCCGGTCGCGCGGCGCAGACGCCAGCGCCAGGTGCAACCGTGCGATGGTATCGCCCAGCAGCTCCACCTCGTCCAGATATCCGTCCGCCCGCTCCTCCACTCCGACGCCGGTCGGCTCCTCCGCGCCTTCGACACCGACGGGAAGCGCGCCGAAGAATGCCTCCAGGCGCTCGAGCGTGTGGCTCCATCCGTCCCCGCGGTTGGCGACCCAGGTAGTCAGCACAGCTCCCGGAGCGCTCCTGCCGCCTACCTCGTAGTCGATCCACCCCGCGACGGGAGGGATCGCGCCGAAATCCGTCTCCTCCGCGAGATAGAGTGGCAGCTCCAGCTCCGGATTGACCCCCGCCTCCAGCACCCGGAAGATCTTCAGGATCAGCGCTTCGCCGAAGACGATGGAGGTGTTGCTCTGCTCCAGCGTCATGCGCCGGACCTCAGGGAGCGGACCGGAGGGGAAGCGGTCGGTGCGCCGCCCGACGAAGCGCCCGCGCCGTGACGGCAGCTCCCGGTCCTCGGCGATCGCCTCCAGCAGCAGCGCGCCGGTGCGTGCATCGGCCGCCCCGTCGAAGAGTCGCACGTCGCTCCCCTCACCGGAGGCGATCGCGATCGGCTCGGCTCCGGATGCCCCGGCCTCACCTCGCCGGGCCAGCAGCGGCAGCAGATAGCGCTCCGGGGGGGCGTCAGAATATTCGACGAGCAGCACCGTCAGCACCGACAGCTCACCCTGCTCTTCGCCGAGCGGCGCCCGGTCCCAGAGCTCCAGCTCGGTGATTCCCCGCGCCTTGGAGCGGAACCAGCGCTGCTGCCGGAGCCATTGCCGGGGCATTGCCGCGACCAGCCCCGCCACGTCGAGGGGACCCGCCGCGGTACCGACGCCCCGCCGCAGCGAGAACCAGAAGAAGCCGTAGGGCGAGAGCGTGAGCGCGTAAGGCGTCTCGTCTACCGGGAGGAACTCCGTCCCCCCGAGCAGCTCGACGGGCCGCGCGCCGGCGAATTCGGCCAGGTCGAGGCGCACGGCCTGGGCGCTGCCGCTCAGGTTGTGGACGAGCAGGATGTCATCGCCCTCGTACTCGCGAAGATAAGCGAGGATGTGCGGATTCTCAGGGCGGAGGAAGCGGATCCCGCCGCGCCCGAACGCCCGGTGCTGTTTGCGGACCTGGATCAGGCGGCGCATCCAGTTGAGCAGCGAGAAAGGCGACTGCTGCTGCGCCTCGACGTTGATCGACTGGAAGCCGTACTGCGAATCCACGATCGCCGGGAGATAGAGGCGTGCCGTCTCGGCGCGGGAGAAGCCGCCGTTGCGATCGGGCGACCATTGCATCGGCGTGCGCACCCCATCGCGGTCGCCGAGATAGATGTTGTCGCCCATCGCCAGCTCGTCTCCGTAATAGACGATGGGGGAGCCCGGCATGGTGAAGAGGATCGAGTTGAGCAGCTCGACGCGGCGGCGGTCGTTCTCCATCAGCGGCGCGAGCCGGCGGCGGATGCCGAGGTTCAGCCGCATGCGAGGATCGTTCGCGTACTC
>JBPCJG010000184.1:0-4708 GCA_051005515.1 Longimicrobiaceae bacterium | reverse complement strand
TCTTTGGCGACTCGTACGTGGCCCTGGTGGAGTTCACCCCTGAAGGTCCACGCGCCCGAGTGCTGCTCGGTTACGGCAACGCGAGCCAGCCCGGGTCGCCGCACCTGAACGACCAGCTTCCGCTGCTGTCCGCGAAGCGCATGCGGCCGGCGTGGCGGACCCGCGAGCAGGTTGAGGCGCACCTGGAGATGCGCACGCCGATCGTGCGGTGACAGCCGCCGGATCAGTCACGCTTCGGCTGCACCGGCTGATTCGGAGTTGTGAGGATCAGCTAGGAGGTATCAGCCCACTCCCAACCGGGTTTCACGCTTCGTCTTGCTTGATTTGGACTCTCGGCACAGCTTTCATGGGAGTCTTGTTATGGAGCCGGCCCGCAACATCGACCCCGAGGAGCGATGAACTGGCACGAGTATGTCCATACCGATCCTGAGGTTCTAACCGGCAAACCGGTGATCCGGGGTACGCGCTTGGCCGTCGACTTTCTCCTCGATCTATTTGCCGCCGGTTGGACTTCCGAGCAGGTTCTGGAGAGCTATCCCCAGTTGACGCCGCAGGCCCTCCGCGCGGTCTTCGCCTTTGCCGCCGAAGCCATGCATGAGGAGTCTTTTTACGCGGTTTCCTTGAACGGGCGTTGATGCGCGTCCTCGTCGATGAAAATGTTCCCTTTCCAAGCGTTCGTCAGCTCAGAGCAGCCGGGTACGACGTGGAATCCGTGGCGGAACTCGCGCCTGGAATGGCAGACCTCGACGTACTGGCGCATGCACACCAGCACCAGCAACTCCTGCTCACCTTCGATCGCGATTTTGGCGAATTGATCTATCGCCGGGGTGCGACGGTTCCAGCGGGCGTGCTGTACCTGCGGTTCATCCCCGCTACTCCAGAGGAGCCGGGAGTCATCATCCGGGACCTGCTGGAGACGAAAGCGCTTTCGATGCGAGATCGATTCACTGTCGTTCAGCGCGAGCGTATACGCCAACGTCCGCTGCCGAAGGTGATGTAAGCGTCAATCTCATGGCACCCCCCCGCACCTTTCTGCTCTCTCCCGCCCACTGCGGCGGCAAGCGCGCGGCGCAGCTCCTGCGCGACGGCGCCGGCTCGGAGCTCGCGCGCCGGCTGCGCTCCGCGGACGGCGCGCCGCTCGGCGAGGTGTTCCGCTTCATCAGCGCCCTCTACTTCCGCGGCAAGCTCGCGTACGCTCGCGCCTTCGGCGACGGCGACGACGCCGTGCTCGTCATCACCCCGACGCGCGGCCTGCTCCCGGTCGAAACCCGCGTCGGCATCGCGGAGATCCGTGAGTTCGCGGCGGGCGACATCGACCCTGCCGACCCGCTCTATCGTGAGCCGCTCGAGCACGGAGCCGCGCGCCTGGCCCGAAGCGGCACCGAGGTGGTGCTGCTGGGGAGCATTGCTTCGGGCAAGTACGTGGACGTGCTCGTCTCGATCTTCGGCGAGCGGCTCCTCTTCCCCATCGACTTCGTAGGCCGGGGCGACATGAGCCGGGGAGGCCTCCTGCTGCGCTCGGCGCAGGACCGGCGCGAGCTCGCCTACCGCCCCGTCGCCGGCGCGGTGCGGCGGGGGCAGCGACCTCCCAAACTGGCACCACGGCGGTGACGAGCGCGCTGGCTGAGCGTGGCGTCCGCACCGTTTCCGCGACGGCAGCCGCAGAGGAGATCGTTCCGTCGGATCACAAGAACGAAAAGATCCGCGTCGGCGGCAAGACTGTGCAGCTCACGAACCTGCAGAAGCCGTTCTGGCCGGAGCTGGGCATCAGCAAGGGCGACCTGCTGCGCTACTACGCCGCCGTCTCGCGCCACCTCGTCCCCCATCTGAAGGACCGCGCGATGGTGATGAAGCGGTATCCGAACGGCTGGCGGGGCAAGTTCTTTTTCATGAAGCGGACGCCCGACTACGCGCCCGCCTGGCTGCGGACCTGCTCGATCGAACACGGCTCGGGGAGCGTGATCGACTTTCCGGTGGTGGATGACCTGGCGTCGCTACTCTGGGTGGTGAACGCCGGGTGCATCGACCTGAACCCGTGGTACTCGCGCTGCGTAGACACCAACCGTCCCGACTTCCTCCACTTCGACCTCGATCCCGTCCCGGACGCCGGCTTCGAGCGCGTCCGCGAAAGCGCCCTGCGGGTCCGCGACGGGTTGACGAAGCTGAAGATCTCCAGCTACCCCAAAACCACCGGGTCGAAGGGGATCCACGTCTACGTGCCCATCGTCCACGGCCCCACGCAGAAGCAGGTGTGGACCTTTGCCAAGGCGTTCGCGAAGACGCTGGAAGGGGAGTGGCCGGAATTGGTGACCGCGGAGTACCGCATCGCCAAGCGTCCGGCGGGGCGGGTACTGGTCGACTACAACCAGAACGCCTGGGGGAGCACGCTCGCTTCGGTCTACTCGGTGCGCGCCAACGCGGCCGCCGCCGTATCGACGCCCGTGACGTGGCAAGAAGTCGAAGCCGGAATCGAGATCGCCGACTTCACCCTGCGCAACGTGCCGGAGCGCCTGGAAGAAGTAGGCGACCTGTGGCGGAAGCTGCTCTGGAAGCGCGGCAGGTTCGACCTGGGAGCGCTGCTGTGAAGCTGCCGATCCCCCTCGACTACCCGGTCATGGAAGCGCAATCGGTCCGGGAAATCCCCGCCGGGCCGGAATGGGGGTACGAGCCGAAGTGGGACGGCTTCCGCTGCCTCGCCTTCCGCGATGGTGACGAGATCGACCTGCGCTCCAAGTCCGGGAAGCCGCTCGCACGCTACTTCCCCGACGTGGTGGCATCGCTCGCCGACCTCGGCGCCAGTCGCTTCGTGCTCGACGGCGAGCTGGTGGTGCCGGTGGACGGCGCGCTCCGCTTCGACGAGCTGCAGCTCCGGCTCCACCCGGCGGAGAGCCGCGTCCGTAAGCTCGCGGCGGCGCACCCCGCGGTCTTGATCGCCTTCGACCTGCTCCTTTCCAACCGCGGCAACTCGCTGGCCGACCGGCCACTCGTGGTGAGGCGCGAACGGCTGGAGGGCTTCGCCGGCCGCTTCTTCGACGGCGACGGCACCCGCCTGTCGCCGTTCACGAACGACGCCGGCGTTGCACAGGGGTGGTTGACGTCGTCCGGCGGCGAAACGGACGGGGTGATGGCGAAGCGCCTGGACGCGCCGTACGCGTCGGGGGAGCGCACCGCGATGCGGAAGATCAAGAATCTGCGCACGGCCGATTGCGTGGTGGGCGGCTTCCGCTACGCCTCCAGGGGCGCCGCCGTCGGCTCGCTGCTACTCGGGTTGTACGACGAAGAAGGGCGGCTGCACCATGTGGGGTACAGCTCGAGCCTCGGCAAGGAGGCGTTCGCGGCGCTGACTCCTGATCTGGAGGCGATCGTCGAGCCGCCGGGCTTCACGGGCAATGCGCCCGGTGGCCCGAGCCGCTGGAGCACCGAGCGGAGTGGTGACTGGGAGCCGCTCCGTCCAATCCTGGTCGCGGAGGTCCGCTACGACCACTTCAGCGGCGGGCGCTTCCGCCACGGAACCGCCTTCCTCCGCTGGCGCCCGGACAAGCAGCCCGGGCAGTGCACGCTCGAGCAGGTGGCGCGGGAAAGCCGCTCGTCGCTGGAGTTGATCGGCTAGAAGAGAGCCGCGTCTACGCGGTCTGCTCCGCGCTTCCCGCCAGCCGGCTCTGCTGGATCAGCCACTCCTTGGCTTTCGCGAGCGTGTCGAAGGCGTGCAGGTCGCGGTTGGAAAAGATCCGCGCTGCTTCGATGAGCAGCCGGTGGATCGGCGACGCCCCCACCACGGCTCCAGCGCAGGCGTACGGCTGATTGTGGAGGGCGAAGTCCTTGATCGCCTGGTTGGCGGTGGCGTCGAGCTTTGCGTCACGGATGAAGGAAAGGATCAGCACCGAGTTCTCCGGCTCCTGGACGATCAACTGTTTCGCCTGCTCGATCGTCGCGAGTACATCATCGGAGTTCTGAAGTCCGGAGTAGTCCACGAACAGGATACGGTGTCCTCGATGAACGGTCCAGCGTGCGCGCTCCATGGTGGTTCCTCCGGGGCGGGGGGATACGGGTACGTTCCGGGCGGCTGTCAAACCGCTGTCGGGCTCGAACGGGATCGTCGCAGCGGTGAATTCCCTCCTCTGAGTGATAGCCGCCCGAGCGGTCTACCGCAAGGTCGAAACATGTGGAGTGGGATAACTCGCGACTCCGCGGTCAAGGCGAGCGGAGCTGTTGCAATCCGGTGGGGGTGACGCGCTGCGCGTTGGTTTGACAGCCATCGCTCCGCAGCGTATCCGGACAAGCCAGCTCGAGACGGGAGGTGCTGTCGGTGCCGGCCCAGTAGACTCGATACGCCCACTCCTCACCGGGATCTTCCCGAGATGAGACGGGCGGGCCGTACTTCGCCGTGATATCGTCGCGTGCGGCGGAGGCGCTACGGCCGCCCGGAAGATCCCTGCGGATGGAAGTCAACTGGTTGTTCAGCAGCTCCAGCCGGACGCTGCCGTCGTCGATCCCGCACTTGGTCCGCTTGAGCCCGACCCGCTCGGGCAGCTCCTCGCAGGCGAGCGAGTCCCCCGCCGCCGTAGCCCGCTGCTCCACCTCGCTGCGCAGGGTCCCCAGCTCGTAGCCGGCGAGGGTGTCGGTGCGGGGGGGGGGCCGCGCACCCCTCCCCCCCACCCCCCCAAAGCAACACGCCACCAAAAAAGGAGCGAAGAGGAACCACACCCCC
>JBPCJG010000183.1:0-5087 GCA_051005515.1 Longimicrobiaceae bacterium | reverse complement strand
ACGGCGCTGGAGCAGGGCGCGACGCTCGCGGAGTGGCGCACGCACCTCTCGACCCTCTTCCCGGAGATCCGCCCGAAGGGCTTCGTCGAGGTGCGCTCGCCCGACGCGCTACCGCCGGAGTGGTACGTTGCCCCCTTCGTGCTGCTGGCAGGGATCGCCTACGACCCGGAGGCGCTGCGCACCGCGGATGCGCTGCTCGGCGCCGCCAACACGGAGCTGCTCGCCGCGGCGGGCGAGCGGGGTCTCGCCGACCCGCGCATCGCGGCGAAGTCGCGCCAGCTCTGGGAGATCGCCTTCGACGGCTGTCGCCGGCTGGGCACGCGATTCGTGGACGGAGCGACGCTCGAGCGGGCGGCGGACTTCGCCGCGCGCTACACGGCGCGGGGCCGCTCGCCGGCGGACGACGAGGTGTCGGCGGTGGCCCCTTAGCGCAGCCCCGGACCGTGGTCGTGCGCCCGGTCACGCCGTGCCGCGTCCACCGACAGCGCGCCGGCTCCGCCGATGATCAACGCGAGCAGCCCGCCGATGTAGAGCAGGTTGACCTCGTAACCGGGCATCCCGAAGGTCGGCCCCTGCGGCCCCATCCCGGTCATATTGATGAAGCTGAAGCCGTTGGGCAGGTGCACGGTGAAGAGTGCCACCAGCATGTTGATGATGTTCAAGCCCGCGGCGATCGCGGTCCACGCGCCCAGCAGGATCATGAGGCCACCGAAAACCTCCACCACACCCACCACCCACGCGGCGAGCTCCGGCGCGGGGACGCCGATCCCGGTGAGCATGCCGACGAATCCCTGATGCTCCTCTGCCGAGAACAATTTGGGGAAGCCGTGATAGATCAGCCCTACCGCCAGCACGATGCGTAGCGGAAGGGGGGCCCATTCGGTCCAGGTGCGGTGCATGGTCTACTCCGGAAGAGGTTTGCCGATTTCGTCCCTGAATTCTGACATCCAGCACTCGGTTCCGCCAGCGGCGTCCGGAACCCCGGCGCGGAATCATGGGTTACCGGGATGGACAAGCCCCTTACCCGATGCCGACTTGCACAGCGATGTCGTACCGACTCCTCCTCACTCTCTGCGTGCTCCTCGTGGCCATGCCCGCCGCGTGCCAGCAGCGTGACGATCCCGGACGCTCCGTGGCGCGGCTGTCCGGCGGCGAGACGTGGCAGACGGATTTCACCCGCCATGCAGTGCCACTCGACGAGATCATCTCCGGTGGCCCCCCCAAGGACGGCATCCCCGCCCTCGACCGCCCCACCTTCGTGAGCGCGGACGCTGCCGACCGCTGGCTCGGCGGGCGCGATCCGGTGATCGTCGTGGAGCACGGCGGGCGCGCGAAGGCGTACCCGCTTTCGATCCTGATCTGGCACGAGATCGTCAACGACCGGGTGGGCGGCCTGCCGGTCGCGGTCACCTTCTGCCCCCTTTGCAACACCGCGCTCGTCTTCGACCGGCGCGTGGGGGAGCGGACTCTCGACTTCGGCACCACCGGCCGACTCCGCAACTCCGACCTGGTGATGTACGATCGGCAGACGGAAACGTGGTGGCAGCAAGCCACCGGCGAGGCGATCGTCGGCGCGCTCACCGGCACCGACCTGCGCAACGTGGCATCCAACACGCTGGCCTGGAAGACGGCGCGCGAGCTGTACCCGAAGCTGACCGTGCTGTCGCGCGATACCGGATACGACCGCGACTACGGTCGCAACCCGTACGTCGGCTACGACCGGCCTGGCGGGAACCCGATCAGCGCCTTCTTCGACCGCGACACCGACCCCCGGCTGCCCACGATGGAGCGGGTGGTGGCGATCGACCTCGGCGAGGGGTGGGCGGCTCCCTTCAGCGCGCTGCGCGAGGAGCGGGTGGTGAACGAGCGGGTGGGGGATACGGAGTTCGCCGTCTTCTGGGCGCCCGGCGCGGCCAGCGCGCTGGACCAGGCGGAGATCTCGGCAGGCCGCGACGTCGGCCAGACGGCGGTCTACCGGAGGACGCTGGGCGACCGCACGCTCACCTTCGAGGCGGATCGCGGCGGTTTCCGCGACCGGGAGACCGGCTCGCGCTGGGACCTGGCGGGCCGCGCCGTCTCCGGACCGCTGCGCGGGCGTCGGCTGACCCCGCTCGCGGCAGGGAACCACTTCTGGTTCGCGTGGGTCATCTTCCGGCCGGACACCGAAGTGTGGACGGGATAGGAGCGGGGTGCCTGCGGAGATGACCGAGTCGGGAGTTCGCGAAGGCTTCGCGGAAGAAGCGCTCCCCCACATGGACGCGGTGTACCGCTTCGCGCTGCGGCTCACCGCCGGCCGTTCCGCGGCCGCCGAAGACCTCGTCCAAGAGACGTTTCTGCGTGCCTACCGCTCCTGGGCTACCTACCGCCGGGGGAGCAACTGCCGCGCCTGGCTCTTCACCATCTGCCGGAACGTCTTCCTGCGCAGGGAGGAACGTCACCAGCGTCACCCGGAGATTCTGGAGAGCGAGATCGATGCGGAGGTGGAAGCGCTCGCCGCCACCACGGTGTTCTCGGAAGTGGATTCGGCCGACCCGGAGCGTGCCTTCTTCGACTCCTTCGTGGACGAGGAGGTGATGAACGCGGTGGACCGGCTTCCGGACGTCTTCCGGGAGACGGTGGTACTGAGCGATCTGGAGGGTCTCGCGTATGCGGAGGTGGCGGAGGTCCTTGCGCTGCCGGTGGGAACCGTCAAGAGCCGGCTCTTCCGCGGACGCCGCATCCTGCAACAGGACCTCTACCGTTACGCCGTGGAGATGGGCTACGTGAACCCCGGGGGGAACCAGTGAACGACACCGACACCGCCATGCTGCCGTGCGACCGGGTGGTCGCCAAGCTCTGGGAGTACATCGACGGGGAGCTCACCGACGTCCGGGCGGCGGAGATCCAGAAGCATCTCGAAATCTGCGCCCGCTGCTTCCCGCAGTACGACTTCCAGCGGGCCTTTCTCGCCCTGCTCGCTCGGCACAACCGTCAGCCGATGCCTCCCGAGCTGCGGCACCGGGTCTTTGAACGCTTGCTGGCGGAGAACGCGGAGGCCGGCGCGGGGGCGGAAGCCGAACTCCTGCTTCACCGCACCGGCTGGTGGGAACGCCTGAAACGGTACCTCTTCAGACCTTGAGCTTCTCGGTGTAGCGCTGGCGCAGCTTCGCCACCTTCGGCGCGATCACCGCGTGGCAGTACCCCTGCCCCGGGTTCCGCTCGTAATAGTTCTGGTGGTACTGCTCGGCGGCGTAGAAGGTGTCCAGCGGCACCACTTCGGTCACGAAAGGCGCGTCGTAGACGTGCTCCGCCTCCAGCTCGGCGATCACTTCCTTTGCAGTCGCCTCCTGTTCGGGCGATTGGGTGAAGATGGCCGAGCGGTACTGCGTCCCCCTGTCGGCGCCCTGCCGATTCAGGGTGGTCGGGTCGTGCATGGAAAAGAACACTTCCAGCAGCTCGCGGAAGGTGATCTCCTCGGGATCGAAGGTCACCTGCACCACTTCCGCGTGGCCGGTGACACCGGAGCAGACCGCCTGATAGGTGGGGTTCGGCACCTGGCCGCCTGCATAGCCGGAAACCACGGATTCGACCCCCTCCAGCTTGTCGAACACCGCTTCCAGGCACCAGAAACAGCCTCCGCCGAGGGTAGCGACTTCGGATTTCATGATTCGTAGCCGGGGTAAAGGTATGCGGGCGAGCACCTTACCCGCCTCGCCAAGTGAACTCCTTTCTCAGCGCGCAGGTTCCGTGCTCCGCTTCCTACCGGGGGGTCGGGGCGGAACGCGACGACCAGTGGATCGCGGAGATCTTCCATCCGTCAGCGGAGCGCGTCAGCACCATCAGCTCCGCGCCGCGGGCATCGATCTTTCGCCCGCGAAATTCGCCGACCGTGGTGCTGGTCGACGCCGCCCAGGCTGCGTCGCCACGCACCGTGACGCGGATGGGCCCACGCTCGCGGGTGACGGCGCGGGCGAACTCGATGTCGGCGGGGAGGTGGTGCGCGCGGTACTCCGCCCGCGTCTCCATCCCGCCGCTCTCGAGGACCACCGCGTCGGGGGTGAGCAGCAACAGCGCGGTGGCGCTGTCGCCCGCCGCCAGGGCGGCGTGGTAGCGCTCGACGGTGGCGACCACGGCCGCGGAATCCTCTGCCTGGTCGCGGAAGACGTCGGGGACCGCGAAGGGTTGCGCCACCGCATACTGTTCCCCGACGATCACCATCGGCCCCGGCCGGAGCTGCGCCCCGGGATCGCCGCCCACGAGCGCGAAGGTGAGCGTCGCCCACTTCGACTCGTAGTCGAGGTCCGGCTCGTTGGTGGCCCGCTCCATGTGGATGAACTTGACGTACCAGATCCCCCGCTCGACGAGCGGAATGGCGGCGATGCCGTCGGCGTCGCTGCGGGTCTGATACTCGGGAACCGGAATGCCGCCGGCCGTGCGGCCACCCGCCCGGACGAGCTGGTTCGCCACCGGCTCGCCATCCACCAGTACGCGCACCCGCAGGATGCTGCCCGGATCGAGGTTGTACGGGTTCTCCAGCGGCACCAGTTCCGCGGGGTAGCCGAAAACGCGGGCGTAGTCGTCGGAGCGCTCCTCGCCGACCTGCACCAGCGCCTTGACGTGCTTCGCGTACCGCTCCCGCGCCGGGCGGTCGAGCTCGCCGCTCGCGCGCCGCGCCTCCAGTACGTCGGGAATGCCGTCGTGCTCCAGGTACTCGTTGAAGTCCTCGGCTTCGAGGCGGATCTGGCTGGGGAGCAGCGACGCGCCGAGGGCGTAGGTACCGGATTCCCCGACCCGTACGTCGAGCACGGTGGTGTCGCCGCGCGCCCGCCACGACCCGACCGGCAGGTACTGTACGCCCGCAGGCCCGGCGACGCGCAGATCCCGCAGCCGGTCTGCGGTGACGGCGTTCTCGCTCCCGTCGAAGGTGCCGTTCAGGACCAGCACCCGCAGCGCTGAGTTCGGGCGGACGAAGAAGGCGTCTGGCCGCAGGAAGAGGTCATGGGCGCCGAGTGCCGCGGCGGACAGCAGCAGGACGGCGCTCGCGGCGATCAGAACAAAGGGGCGAGGTAGCCGAAGGCGAGGGGAAGGCGCGGGGGGTGTCATGGCAG
>JBPCJG010000182.1:0-6219 GCA_051005515.1 Longimicrobiaceae bacterium | reverse complement strand
GCAGTCCGCTCGACCGGTCTCCTGGACACCCCGCCCGACGAGGATTTCGACCGGCTCACGCGCCTCGCGAGTCGGGCACTGCACGCTCCTGTGGCGGCCCTCTCCCTCGTGGATGACGACCGGGAGTTCCTGCAGAGCCAGGTCGGAATGGAGGAGCCGTGGGCGGGACGCCGCAGCCTCCCACTCGGAGAGTTCATCGGCCGCCAGATAGCATCCGCGGGGGAGCCGCTCGTGCTGCGGGACGTCCGCAGGAGTAGCCGATTCCGGGCAGTCCCCCTTCTCAGAGAGCTGCAACTGCTCGCCTGTCTCGCCTGGCCGCTGAAGACGCCCCGCGGTCTCACCTTGGGGACTCTCTGCGCGTTCGATCGGCGCCCGCGGTCCTGGAGCGAGGAGGAGATGGCGCTGCTGGGGGAACTCTCGGCGGCTGCGGAGTCACAGATCCGGAGCGGACAGGCGTTGCGCGAGGGCGAGCGCGCGGCGGCGCGCGAGCAGCTCTTCCACGCTCTGGTGGAGGAGTCCACCGACCTGCTCCAGGTGGTCGACGCCCGCGGGCGGATCCGTTACGTCAGTCCTTCGGTGACGAGGGTACTGGGCTACGACCCGGAGGAGCTGCTCGGCGGGAAGGCTCTCGATCTCCTCCATCCCGGCGATGTGGCTCCGGTGCGGGAGTGCCTCCGCGAGGCGCTGACCGCGGGTGCCTCCTGTAACTTCGGCGACGTGCGCCTGCGTCGTCAGGATGGCGCATGGTGCACAGTAGAAGCCCTCGGAAAGGTGGTTGCCGGCGAAGCCGGCGACCTGGTCCTGATCAGCTCGCGGGACGTGACACAGCGCCGCGCCTCAGAGGAGCGGACCGCCGCTGCCGAACGCCGCTTCCGGGCGGTGGTCGAGCTCTCCCTCGTCGGCATCTGTATGATCCGCGACGACCGCATCTTCTACGCGAACCCGAAATTCTGCGAGATCTTCGGCTACTCGGAGGAGCAGCTCACGGCACTTTCCACCAGCATGGCCCTGGTAGCGGAAGAGGACCGTCCGCGAGTCGCGGAGGTCGCGCGGGCGCGGCGTGCGGCCGGGAAGGAAGACGCCCATGCGGAGTACCGCGGAATTCGTCGGGACGGGGGAGCCATCGAACTGGACGCACACTGGGTGGCCATCGAGCTCGACGGAGAAACCACCATCCTGGGTACCGTTCTGGACGTCACCAATCCGAAGCGGGCGGAGGCCGCGCTGCGCGAGAGCGAAGAACGGCTGCGTATGGTGGCCCGCGCCACGGACGACATCATCTGGGATTGGGACCTGCGGACCGGTCGCGTGCGCTGGAACGACTCGATCGGAACGCTCCTCCGGTATACACCCGGCGAGGTGGAGGAGACCGTCGACTGGTGGTATGCACGCATCCATCCCGAAGACCGTGCGCGTGTGCTCACGGCGCTCGACACGACGCTCGATGGCACCCGTGATGCCTACGCGAGCGAATACCGACTCCGTCGGGGGGACGGCTCCACTGCGACCGTCATCGACCGCGGGTACGTCGTTCGCGACGAACGCTCCATTCCCGTCCGCATGATCGGGACGATGATGGACGTGACCGTTCGCAAGGAGCACGAGGAACAGCAGCAGTTCCTCGCTCAGGTGAGCACGGTCCTCGACGAGTCGCTGGATTACGAAGACACCATGTTCGCAGTCGCGAAGCTGTTGGTTCCGAAGCTGGCGGACTATTGCCTAATCGACGAAGTCGGCAGCGATGGGGAGGCGCGTCGCGTGGCAGCCGTCCATGTCGACCGGAATCGCGAGAAGCTGCTGCTCCGGGAAGAGCACCTGCCACTGGCTGCGAATCCCCGCCAGCACCCGGCGTTGCGGGCGATGCGGACGGGAGAGGCCGTACTGGTTCCCGACTTCGACGAAGCCGCTCTCGCGGAGATCGCTCACGACGAGACGCATCGGCGGCTGCTCCGGGAAATCGGGTTGTGCTCTTACATCGTCGTCCCGTTGGTGGCGCGAGGGCGTACACTCGGCGCGATCACCCTCTGCTCCGCGGAATCCGGGCGCCGCTACGGACCGCTCGATCTCGCCCTGGCGGAAGAGCTCGCGCGTCGCTCCGCGCTGGCGGTCGACAATGCACGTCTTTATCTGCAGGCGCAGAACGCGCTGCGGGCCCGCGACGAGGTGGTCGCGGTGGTCTCCCACGATCTGCGCAATCCGCTGAGCACATTGACGATGGGAACGTCGTTCCTCCTGCAGCTCCCGGCGGAGGAGCGGGCGCGGGATACGCGGACGCTGGAGCGGATGTTGGCAGCCGCGCAGCAGATGAAAGTGCTGACCGGAGACCTGCTGGAGATTTCCAAGATCGAGGCCGGACGCTTCGCCGTCGAGATGGTCCCCGAGGATCCGAGCGCTCTGCTCCACCAAGCCGCCGACTTCGCCGAGTCGATCGCTGCCCCGGCCGGCATCCGCATTCTCACCGTCGTAGAAGGCGAGACTCCCTACGTGAGAGCCGATCGGGAAAGGGTCCTGCAGGTCTTTTCCAATCTCGTCGGCAACGCCGTGAAGTTCGCGCCGCGTGGGGAAACCATCACCCTCACTCTCGACGCGGACGCGGGGGCGGTCCGCTACCGGGTGATCGACAGCGGTCCCGGAATCGCCGCTGACCGTCTGCCGCACATCTTCGACCGCTTCTGGCAGGCTTCCCCCGCCGATCGCCGTGGAGCAGGACTCGGTCTCGCCATCGTTCGGGGGATCATCGAGGCCCATGGCGGATCCATCTCCGTGGACAGCCGGCCGGGCGAGGGCACCTGCTTCACCTTCACGCTTCCCGCGATGAGCGCCGGCATGGCGGGGGGATCCAATCGGGCCGAGCAAGATCCCGCCCCCTTGCTCGCGTAGAGCCGTCCGACCGCGGCCGCCGCCGCCGTGGGCACGCGTCGCTAACGTCCATTGACAAGCAGGTGCACGCCGGCCGCCGCCAGGTAGCCGAGCGCGATCGCCCAGCTCCAGCGCAGGGTGTGAAACAAAGGTGTACACCCCCCGCGCCTGCCCCATCAGCGCCACGCCCGCCGCGCTCCCGACGGACAGAAGCGATCCGCCGACCCCCGCCGTCAACGTCACCAGCAGCCACTCCGATTCCGACATCGGCGGGTGCATCTCCAGCACGGAGAACATGACCGGGATGTTGTCGATGACGGCGGAAAGCACGCCCACCAGCAGGTTGGCCCGGGTAGCACCGAGATCGGTGTACAGCCACTCCGAGAGGCCCGCCAGATAGCCGAGCGTCGCCAGCCCCCCCACGCAGAGAATGATTCCGTAAAAGAACATCAGGGTGTCCCATTCGGCGCGCGCCAGGATGCGGAAGATGTCGAACGAGTCAGCACGTTGAAGAAGATCACCGTGGTCGCGATGGTGAGGGCGAAGAGCCCGACGACCACCAGCGCGCCGGGACGCAGCGGCGCGGCGGCCGCGCGCGGCTCCGGCTGGCCGGGCGGAAGCGCCAGGGAAAGGATCATGGCGGGCACCAGCCAGTCCACCAGAGCCGGGAGGAAGAGGGCGAAGAAACCCCAGAAGGGGATCTCGCCCCCCTGCCACACCAGCAGCGTGGTGATGTCGCCAAAGGGGCTGAAGGCCCCGCCCGCATTCGCCGCCACCACCACGTTGATGCAGGCGAGTGCGATGAAACGCGGGCTACCTTCGCCGATGGTGATCACCACCGTGCCGACGACCAGCGCCGTGGTGAGGTTGTCGATCAGCGCCGAGAGAAAAAAGGCCAGCACCCCGGTCGCCCAGAACACGGCGCGCAGGGACAATCGGTGCCGCACCAGCCACGCGCGGAGAGCGTCGAAGACGCCCCCTTCCTCCATGGTGTTCACGTAAGTCATCGCCGCGAGCAGAAAAAAGAACAGCTCCGCGAAATCCGCAAAGGTTTCCCGCACGGCGGCCGCTGCGTACGCCGTTTCTCCAGCCTGGACGTAGGCCAATGCGACCAGCGCCCAGATGATGCCGGCGGCGAGCACCACCGGCTTGGATTTGCGCAGCCCTAGCCGCTCTTCGGCCATCACCAGCGCGTAGGCGACGACGAAGACGGCGAGGGCCGCACACCCTTCCCAGCGGTGCGTCAGGTCGAGAGGGACGGATTGTTCGATCTGCTCCATCTGCGTACCCACGAGCAGCGATCCGAACGGCGGCGAGTTGGTCACGAGTGACCCAATCATCGGGGGAGAGCGGAGCGATAGGGTCCCGGACGGATGGCGCACAGCGCGCGCGACACGCTACGCGTCCCGCCGCCCGCTCACAGACGCCCTGTGCCGCGCCGCCGGGTGCGGCTAGATTCGTGACGACCGAACGCGACGAGCTATTCTCCGAACCGCCATGCCCGCCGACACCAGCAAGTTCATCTGCGTCCTCAACGACGTCCGCAAGGTCGTCCCGCCTAACCGGGAGATCCTGAAGGGGATACGGATCTCCTTCTACCCGGGCGCGAAAATCGGCGTCGTCGGCCCGAACGGCTCGGGCAAGTCGTCGCTGCTGCGCATCATGGCGGGATTGGACGACGACCACCTGGGAGAGGCGTGGACGGCGGAAGGGACGCGCGTCGCCTACCTGCCGCAGGAGCCGGAGCTCGACCCGCAGCTCGACGTGCGCGGCAACGTCGAGGAGGCGGTCAAGGCGACGCGCGACCTGCTGCGCCGTTTCGACGAGATCAACGCCCGCTTCGCGGAGCCGATGACGGACGACGAAATGTCGGCGCTGATTGAGGAGCAGGCGAGCGTCCACGACCGCATCGAGGCCGTCGACGCCTGGGAGCTCGACCGTCACATCGAGATCGCGATGGACGCCCTGCGCCTCCCGCCCCCGGACGCCGACGTTTCCAAGCTGTCCGGCGGCGAGCGGCGCCGGGTGGCACTCTGCAAGACGCTGCTGGAACAGCCGGACCTGCTCCTGCTGGATGAGCCCACCAACCATCTGGACGCCGAATCGGTCGCCTGGCTGGAGCACCACCTCGCGGAGTTCAAGGGGACCATCGTCGCCATCACCCACGACCGCTACTTCCTCGACAACGTAGCGGAGTGGATCCTCGAGCTGGACCGGGGCGAGGGCATCCCCTGGAAGGGCAACTACTCGTCGTGGCTGGAGCAGAAGCGTGAGCGGTTGGCGAAGGAGGAAAAGCACACCTCGGCCCGGCAGCGGACGCTAGAGCGCGAGCTGGAGTGGGTGCGGATGGCGCCGCGCGCCCGCCAGGCGAAGTCGAAGGCGCGGATCACCGCGTACGAGGAATTGCTCGACGCCGACCAGCGCGAGCAGCTCGCGACCGCGGAGATCGTCATCCCCGCCGGCCCCCGTCTCGGCGATGAAGTGGTGGTAGCGGACGAGCTGCTCAAGGGGTACGACGACCGCCTGCTGATCGACGGGCTCTCGTTCCGCCTCCCGCGAGGTGGGATCGTGGGGGTGATCGGCGCGAACGGGGCGGGCAAGACCACCCTCTTCCGCATGATCGTCGGCAACGAAGAGCCGGACGGGGGGGAGCTGCGGGTCGGTTCCACGGTCGAGCCGGCGTACGTGGACCAGAGCCGCGACGCCCTCGATGGCTCCAAGACCGTCTGGGAGGAGATCTCCGGCGGCGAGGAGGAATTGCAGCTCGGCAGGGCGCGGGTCAACTCGCGCGCCTACTGCTCCTGGTTCAACTTCCGCGGTGGCGACCAGCAGAAGCGGGTAGCCAACCTGTCCGGCGGCGAGCGCAACCGCGTCCACCTCGCCAAGGTGCTCCGCGAAGGCGGCAACCTGCTCCTGCTCGACGAGCCCACCAACGACCTGGACGTGGACACCCTGCGCGCGCTGGAGCAGGCGCTCCTGGACTTCGCGGGCTGTGCGGTGGTGATCTCGCACGACCGCTGGTTCCTCGACCGCATCGCCACCCACATCCTCGCCTTCGAAGGCGACAGCCGCGTGGTCTGGTTCGAGGGCAATTACCGCGAGTACGAGGAAGATCGCAAGCGGCGGCTGGGTGCCGAGGCGGAGCAGCCGCACCGGCTGCGTTACAAGCGGTTAGTGCGGGCGTAGAGCCCGGGCTTCCACACCTTTCGGGTCGGATGCTCACGCGGCCGGGCGAAGATCCACGATTCGGGGTATTGTTGCCGAGCAATGCAGTTTCTTCATACAGGAGCGTGGGGATATGGCCGTTCAGGGAGTGGACCTGAATGAGGCAGGAGTTCGTCTGACCGCTTTGGTGGAGCA
>JBPCJG010000181.1:0-3600 GCA_051005515.1 Longimicrobiaceae bacterium | reverse complement strand
ACGGCGGGATCCACCGTCGGCCACGTCTCCATCAGCTTGGCCGGAAAGATGGTCACGGCTCCGGCGTACGCCAGCCCGAAGAAACCGAGGTAGAGCACCGCCATGGTGGCGACCAGGCTCAGCGCCGTGGCGGTCCGCATCACCACCGACGATTCGGTGAGTTCGCCGCTCCGGGTCGCGATCGCGCCGATCGAAAAGGTCCGGTAGAGCACCACCGTAGCGGCGATCACCGCCAGGACCGCGAAAAGGAGGAGCTGATACAGCTCGACGGTGCTGGCGACATCCCAGATCTCGGTCGAGAAGAAGAGCACGATGATAACGGAGAGCGCGGCCGCGATCATGGCGGGGAGCCTCGGAACCAGCTTTACAGGACTCGCCCGCTTCACCGCCTTCCAGATTCCCGCGCGGTTCTCCCACATCTTGCGCAGGGTGAAGCGCCAGCGGTGGCGGCTCGTGGTATCCTCCCTCGCCTCGGCGGGGAGGCTCCGCTGCATCCCGCTCAACTGCTCCGGCGTCACCTCCGTCATCCCGTCCAGGTCGTCCGCCGTCCGCAGGTCGTACATCACGTTTCTGGGATCGGGGCTGTGCGGCAAATTCAGGAGGTGCCCCAGGACGTGGAGCATCAGGCTGGAGAGCCGACGGGCACTCACGTCCCGATTTTCGGGCTGGCCCCAGAATTCGGGGGCGAGCCGCTTGGTCGAAAGGATCCCGATGTTCGCCAACGGGCTCGACAATGCCAGCACGTAGGGCTTGCCGGTGGCGGAGAGGTCCACCTCCGTCACCAATAGCAAAAAGGGGAACTCCCGCGCCAAATGCTCGGAAAAGCCGATCAGCAGGAAGTCGAGCGGAGAATACGCCCCGGCCGCGGGCGCGAGGTGAGGGCCGCGCAGCTCTTGTGGCGAGACGCGCAGATCGATTGCGCCGCTTCGCAGCGTTCGCTCCATTTGCGAAACCGCGCTGTCTACCAGCGCGCGGAAGTCGGGGGCGCGTTCCTCGACGGGCACGCGCATGACGCCGAGCGCGTAACTCTTCGGCTCCGTGGTGCTCAGCCCTCCCTCACTCCGCCGCCAGCTCGCGGTGTACGTGGTGCCCCAGCGCCGCGAGGAAGGCGAGCGCCGCGTGCAGCCCGCGGCGCACCTCCGGCTGGCGAAGCTGCCGGAGGAGCCGCACCGTGCTCGGCGGCTCCTGCGTCAGCGCCGCGCTCCCGGCGCGTACCCCCTCGACGAGTCCGTTGGCGAAGCGGTCGGTGCTTTCCGCGTCGAGCTGCGTCAGCAGCCGGCCCAGGATCAGCAGGTTGCCGACCGCCTGACGCCCTCCCGGCGTATCGAGCTGCTGGACGGCGATCTCGCCGACCGCGCCCAACCGGCCGATCAGACCGTCGAGGAGCCGCAGCGTGCCCGACTCGTGCAGCGTCTCGAGCAGGCGCTCGAGGTCGTCGTGCGCGCCAAAGGTCGGGTCGGCGATGGGCTGGAAGTCCAGCGGTTCCGCCATCAGACGTTGCCCCCCGCCGGGCGGTCGCGCACCGGCGGTTCGTAGTCGTCGCGCGCCCACTTGCGCTCCACCTCGACCCCCTGCTGTGGCGTCGGGTTGCCGAAGCGGGGGTTGCCGCGCGGTACCGGGGCGGGGCCGCGGCGCCCCAGCTTCTCCAGCTTGACGGCGAGATCCTTGTACGCAGGGGTGTCGCTGGCGGGATCGACCCGGCTGGAGGTGAGCGTGTTCACCGCCTGCTCGCTGGAGTTGAGCGGCATGTACATCTCCCCGTCCCGCACCTCCTCGCTGACCTGCACGCGCACCGTCACCGCGCCGTCGGGCGAGGTGAGCCGTACCCAGTCGCCGGTCTCGACTTCGCGGGCGGTCGCCAGCGCCGGCGAGAGCTCGACAAAGGTATCCGGCTTCTTCGCCGCGATGCCGGGCACCTTGTACGTCATCGTCCCCTCGTGGAAGTGCTCCAGCAGCCGCCCGTTGTTGAGGTGCAGGTCGAACTCCGCGTCGCGCTTCTGATAGTCGTCGTCCCACGCCAGCGGGTAGAGCTTCGCCTTGCCGTCGGGGAAGTGGAAGTGGTCGGTGTAGAGCAGCGGCGTGTCGGTGCCGTCGGCCGCGACCGGCCAGCAGAGGGAAGCGTACCCCTCCAGGCGATCGTAGCGGACGCCGGCGAACATCTCGGAGACGCCGGCCACCTCGTCCATGATCTCGGACGGGTGCGCGTACCCCCAGTCGTGCCCCATGCGGCGCGCCAATTCCGTCAGGATCACCCAGTCGGGGCGCGAGTTGCCGAGGGGCGGGAGCGCCTCGTAGAGCCGCTGCACGCGTCGTTCGGTGTTGACGAAGGTGCCTTCCTTTTCGAGCGAAGGCGACGCCGACAGCACCACGTCCGCATAACGGGCCGCGGTGGTGAAGAAGACGTCCTGCACCGCGAAGAAATCGAGCCGCTCGAGCGCCTCCCGAACCCGCGTAGAGTTCGCGTCCGCGAGCGGCAGCTCCTCGCCCACCACGAAGAGCGCCTTGAGCTTGCCCTCGTGGATGGCCTCGATCATGGTGGTGTTGTTGAGCCCGGAGCGATCGGAAAGCTCCGTTCCCCAGTAGCTCTCGTACCTGGCGCGGATCTCGGGATCGTCGGTCTTCTCGTAGCCGGGATAAAACGTGGGGATGCAGCCGAAGTCGCTGCACCCCTGCACGTTGTTGTGGCCGCGGAGCGGATACCCCCCCGTGCCGGGTCGGCCGTAGTTGCCGGTCACCAGCAGCAGGTTGGAGATGGCGGTGGAGGTGTCGGAGCCGTCGTGGTGCTGCGTCACCCCCATCGCCCAGACCCCGCAGACCGTGGCCGCCGCGGCGACTCGTTCAGCGACCTCGCGGAGGGTGTCGGCGGGGATGCCGGTGACCTCCTCCGCAAATTCCAGAGTGAAGGGCTTCAGACTCGCGCGATAGGCGTCGAAATCGTTGACCCAGCGCTCGATAAAAGCGCGATCCTCGAGCCCCTGGTCGAGGATGTACCTGGTCACCGCGGCAAGCCAGACCAGGTCGGTCCCCGGGGTGGGGCGCAGGAAGACGTCGGCGCGGCGCGCCATTTCGTGCGCGCGCAGGTCGGCGACGATATGGGTCTGCCCGCGCAGCTTCTGCGCGCGCCGCAGGTGCGCAGCGAGGACGGGGTGCGAGATGGCGGTGTTGGTACCCACCATCAGGAGCAGGTCGGCGTGGCGCAGATCGTCCATCGTCCCCGCGTCGCCGCCGTACCCCACGGTCCGCCAGAGCCCCATGGTCGCCGGCGCCTGGCAGTAGCGCGAGCAGTTGTCCACGTTGTTGGTGCCGATCACAACGCGCGCGATCTTCTGCGTCAGGTACGACTCCTCGTTGGTGCACTTCGACGAGCCGATGAAGCCGATGCTGTCCGGGCCGTGTTTGGTGCGGATCTCCAGCAGCCGGCGCGCCACATGGTCGAGCGCCTCTTCCCAGCCCGCGGCGCGGAAATGGTCGCGGTCGCGCACCAGCGGCGTCGTCAGCCGCTCCTCGCTGTTGGTGTAGTCCCAGCCGAACTTGCCCTTGACGCAGGTGGAGATCCCGTTCGCCGGGGCCTCCGGCCGCGGCTCGACCTTGAGGATGGTG
>JBPCJG010000180.1:0-4472 GCA_051005515.1 Longimicrobiaceae bacterium | reverse complement strand
GCTGATCCTCCACTACGTAGACGACCTCGACGCGAAGTTGAACCCCGCGGCCGCGCAGCTCGCCGGGGTCGCGCCCGGCGAGTGGACGGAGTACGATCGTCACCTCGGGCGCTTCCTGTTCCGCCCGCCGAGCGAGCCCGGTGCCGCCGCGGGCGATTCCGCGGGTTCCGTGATCGACCTCTTCCGCGGCTGACCGTTTCCGAGCCATCCCCGACCCACCTCACGCCATGAATCCTCCCCAGACCAGCGCCGCCCCGGAGACGCAGGACCGCATCCGCGGCCTGCTCGAACAGCGCGAGCAGCTCAGCGGCTGGCTCGAACGCCTCCGCGACGTGGAGGACGACGAAACCCCCGCCCGCATCGCCGAGCGGGTCCGCGCCGACTACGTGGCGCGCCTGGAAGCGCTCACCGACGAGCTCGGCGGGCATCAGGAGACGCTGGAGGCGCAGCTCGCCGAGTTGCGCAGCGAGCTCGAGCGTGCGCAAAGCGCCAGCGCCGACGCGGCGGACGCCCTGTCCGAGGCCCGCCTCCGCTACCGCATCGGCGAACTGGACGACCGGCGCTGGGAGGAACGCCATCCGGAGCTCGAGCAGGCGGCCGACGCCGCCGCCCGCGAGGCGGAGGAGGCAGGCGAGCGGGTCGGAAGCCTGGCCGAGCTGGTCGGCGAGATCGGCGGCGGCGGCGCGCTGGCGGAGGTGTCGGAGGTGCCGGAGGCGTCGTCCGAAGCGCCGATCGCAGGGGGAGACGAGCTCCCGTCCACGGAGGAGCTGGGGTGGCTCACCGACGCGACGGTGCTGTCGCCCGACCCGGCAGCGGAAACCGACCTCGCCTTCCTGCAGACGCTCGAAGACCAGACCATCGAAAGCCCCGCCCCCCCCGACGCGGACGCGGTCTGGGCCGCGGAGGAAGCGACCGGAGGCGAGGCGCCGGGCGACGACATGGCCTTTCTCGAGGAGCTGGACCGCGCCATCGCGGCCTCCCTGGTGTCCGGGCCGGCGGAAGAGGAGGAGGCGACCGCCCCGCCCCCCGGGGAGTGGCCAGCGGCGTCGCCGGAGCCGGAGGCGGGGCCGGAGCCGGTCAGTTGCAGGGAGTGCGGCGCGGAGAACGATGCGCAGGCTTGGTACTGCGAAATCTGCGGGTCTGAGCTATAGCCAGCCGAAATCGCGCCAGCTCTGCCCTCACCCCGAGACCCCCCTTCCCCGGCCCTTCCCCCGCAAGGGGGGAAGGGAGAATCGCAACAGCCAAGTTCCCTCTCCCCCTTGCGGGGAGAGGGTTAGGGAGAGGGTGTCCGTCTGCGGCGACAGAGGGAGGGGGTGAGGGCAATCGCGCGAGGAAGTAGGAAGTATAAACCGCAACAACAATACACAAGAAAAGCCCCGCCTGGCGTTGCCGGCGGGGCTCTCTTTGTTCGCGGATGCCGCGGTTTCGCTTTACTCCGCTTCGAGCTGCGCTACCGCCTTCGCAAGCCGCGACTTGGTGCGGGCCGCCTTGTTCGGATGGATGATGCGGCGGCCCGCGGCGCGGTCGAGCATCGCTCCGGCTTCGCAGAGCGCCTGGTTCCCCTCCTCGGGGGTGGTCGCGGCGCGGACCCTTTTCACCGCGGTGCGCAGGCGCGAGCGGTAGCTGCGGTTGCGCTCGGCGCGCTTCCGGCTGGTCCGCATCCTTTTTTCGGCTGACTTGAGGTTCGGCACTCGGCTCCTTTTCCGCAAAAAAAACCATCGCGCACGACCACCCGTCGTGCGCGCAGGCGGGAAGTGTAGGCGCCTGAAGGCATTCTGTCAAGCCTCGCGGCGGCTTTGACAACCTTCCGGAGCCGGGCTAGCTTCGACGCCCATGGAAGCCCTGCTGATCTCGCTTCCCGTCCTGATCTTTTCGGTGGTCCTGCACGAGGTCGCGCATGGGTACGCGGCGCGCGCGCAGGGCGACAACACGGCGGCCATGCTGGGGCGGCTGACGTTGAACCCGCTCCCCCACGTGGATCCGATCGGGAGCGTGCTCGTGCCGGGGCTGCTGGCGCTCACCGGTACGGGGTTGATCCTGGGATGGGCGAAGCCGGTGCCGGTGAACCCGCGCAACTTCCGCGACTACGTGCGGGGCGACATCATCGTCTCGCTCGCGGGCGTCGCGGCGAACCTGCTGCTGGTGCTCGTCGCCACGCTACTGCTCGCGGCGGTGGCGTGGGGGGCGCGCCACTTCCCCGGCGCCGGCACCGCCTGGGCACTGCTCGCGCAGACGGCGGATTTCGGGATCCTCATCAACCTGGTCCTGATCCTCTTCAACCTGCTGCCCATCCCGCCGCTCGATGGGTCGCACGTCTTCTACCACCTGCTCCCGCCGGAGCTGGGGGCGCGCTACCGGGAGCTGGGGCGGTACGGAATGCTGATCCTCTTCGGGCTGCTCTTCCTCACCCGCTTCAGCTTTCTGACCCTCCCCCTCTTCTGGCTATATGGGATCGCGCGCGCCTTCGCGGGGGTGCTTTCCGGAGGGTTCATCTGACCCCGGCGGCCCTCGCGGACGACCCCTTCGTCGTCGACCTGGAGCGCTTCCACGGGCCGCTCGACCTGCTCCTCCACCTCATCCGGGAGCAGGATCTCGACATCTTCGACATCCCCATCGCCCGCATCACCGAGCAGTTCCTGGCGGCGGTCCGGGGGGCGGAGCGGCTCGAGATCGAAAAGGCCGGCGACTTCCTGCAGCTCGCGGCGACGCTGGTGCGGATCAAGGCGCAGATGCTCTTTCCCCGCCGCGGCGGCGAGGAAGCCGACGAGGATCCGCGGGCCGAGCTGGTCCGCCGGCTGCTGGAATACGAACATTTCCGCGAGGCCGCCCGCCTGCTGCAGGACGGGGAGCGGGAGCGGGCTCGCCTCTTCCGCCGCGGCTTTGCCGAGCCGCGGCCGCCGGTGCCCGCGGAGCCCACGCCGCTCGTTACGCGCTGGGACGACGTGTGGTCGGCGGCCAGCGCGCTGGCGGAGCGGCTCTCGGCGCCGGGGCCGCAGGTGTCGCTCGCGGTGCGGCCGGTGCGGCTCGACGAGAAGATGGCGCTGGTCCAGGACGAGCTGAGCCGCGCGCCGCGGGTGCGCTTCGCTGCGCTGGTGGCGCCGTGGGGAACGCGCATCCACGCGGTGGTCTCGCTGCTGGCCTGCCTCGAGCTGGCGCGCCAGCACGCGTTGCGGCTGCGGCAGGCGCGCAGCTTCGATCCGCTCTGGATCCTGCGCCCGCGCGGGGGGGGATGAGGGTGAGCCGGATGATCGAGGCGATCCTTTTCGCGAGCGAAAACCCGCTCACCCCGGCGGACTTCGCCCGTGCCGACGAGGGGCTGGACGAGGAGCGCGTCGAGGCCGCCATCGCCGAGCTGCGCGCGGAGTACCGGCGGGAGGAGCGCGCCTTCGACGTGGTGGACGTCGGCGGCGGGTACCAGCTCCTCACCCGACCCGAGTACGCGCCCGTGCTGCAGCGCTGGGAGTCGGTGCCGAGCCCGTCCCGCCTTTCGGTCCCCGCGCTCGAGACGCTTGCGATCATCGCCTACCGGCAGCCGGTCGGCCGGGCGGAGCTGGAGGAGATCCGCGGGGTCAACGTCGGCGCCGTGCTGCGCACGCTGCAGGACCGCGGCGTGGTGGAGGTGGTGGGGCGCGGCGAGGGTCTGGGGCGCCCGCTCCTCTACGGCACCACCGGTGCCTTCCTCGACCACTTCGGCTTCCGCTCGCTCGACGAGCTGCCGCGGCCGGACGAATTGCCGGTGGTGCTGGCGCCGCGCCCGGAACCTGCCGACGAGGACAGCGATGCCGGGTGAGGAGCGCGGCGGGCGGCCGCTGCGCTTGCAGGTGTACCTCGCGCGCGCAGGCGTCGCCTCCCGCCGCGCGAGCGAGGAGTTGATCGCCGCCGGGCGGGTGACGGTAAACGGCAGCAGCGTCACCGCGCAGGGCACCAAGGTGATGCCGGGGCGCGACCGGGTGGAGGTGGATGGGGAAGCCGTGGAGCCCGAGGAACGGTCGTGGGTCGTGCTGAACAAGCCACGCGGCTACGTGGTTTCGCGCGACGACCCGTACGACCGCCGCACCGTCTACGACCTGCTCCCGGAGCACTTCCACTCGCTCTTCCACGTGGGGCGGCTCGACCGCGACAGCGAGGGGCTCCTCCTGCTCACCAACGACGGCCCGCTCGCCAACCGTCTCCTGCACCCGCGCTTCGGCACCACCAAGGAGTATCTGGTGGATGTGGAGGGCAGGCCCGGCTCGAGGACGCTGCGGGCGCTGACGGAGGGCGTGGAGCTCGAAGACGGCACCGCCAGCGCCGAGTCGGTGAAGCGGCTCCACCAGGTGGACATCGATGCTTTCCGACTCCAGATCGTGATGCGGGAAGGCCGCAGGCGGGAGATCCGCCGGATGCTGGAGGCGCTCGGCCACCCCGTGCGGCGGCTGCGCCGCGAGCGCTTCGGCCCGGTGCGGCTGGGCGAGCTGCCGCCGGGGAGGTGG
>JBPCJG010000179.1:0-7485 GCA_051005515.1 Longimicrobiaceae bacterium | reverse complement strand
GTCGCGCACCAGCGGCGTCGTCAGCCGCTCCTCGCTGTTGGTGTAGTCCCAGCCGAACTTGCCCTTGACGCAGGTGGAGATCCCGTTCGCCGGGGCCTCCGGCCGCGGCTCGACCTTGAGGATGGTGCGCCCTTTGGTCCAGACGTCGAAGGAGCAGCCGACACCGCAGTAGGTGCACACCGTCTTGGTCTTGCGGATGGTCCCCTCCCGCATCCGCTCCTCGGCGTCCGAAAGGGCGAAGATGGGGCCGTAGCCGGTGAACTGTTCGGCGTACTTGACCAGCTCGATCGAACCCCGCCGCACCCCTTCCGGCATCCCAGTGATCAACCCCGCCTCGCCGAGCATGCTCTTCTCCATCAGTGCATTGCACGGGCAGACGGTGACGCAGTGGCCGCACGACACGCAGGAGGATTCGTTGATCGGAGCGCCGCCGTCCCAGAGCACGCGCGGCTGCTCCGCTTCCCAGTCGATGGAGAGCGTTTCGGTGACCTGCACGTTCTGGCACGCCTCGACACAGCGCCCGCAGAGGATGCACTGGTCGGGGTCGTAGCGGTAGAAGGGATTGCTGTCGTCGATCGGGTACCCCTTGCGGGTGAAGGGGTACTTCTGGTGCTCGATGCCCAGCGCGGCGGTGGCGTTGTGGACGTTGCAGTTGCCGTTGTTGAAGTCGCAGACCGTGCAGTACAGCTCGTGGTTGCCGAGCAGCCGGTTCATCGCCTCCCTGCGCACCGTCACGCTGCCGCGCGTGTCCACGCGCATCCCCGCCGCGACGGGGGTCGCGCAGGCGCGCCGCAGCTCCCCGCCCACCCGCACCATGCAGGTGTCGCACGTCTCGATGGCGCCGAGCGAGGGGTGGTAGCAGACATGGGGGACGTTGCTGCCGAGCCGCTCGAGCAGCGCGATCAGCGGCTCGCCGGCGGCGCCGTGCGCCGCCGCACCGTCCACGTAAAGGGAAACGGGTGCGCCGTCGCCGTTCGGTTCTGGCATGGCTACTCCAAGGAGCTTTCGAGAAGGGTTGGAATGAAGGTGCAAACTGAGTGCCCCGCTGGAGTGGGTCTTGAACCAGATTGCTCTCGCTCCTACCGCCCCTCCGTACTCCCATACCATTCCACCACGTCCCGCTGCCGCTCTACTTGCCCCGGCCCCGGCTGCGCCATCAGCGTTTCGAGCTCGGCGATCTCGCGCGGCGCGCCGTCGGAGATCCGCTCTACGCCGTCGTTCGTGATGAAGTAGTCGTCCTCGATGCGCACGCCGACGTCGCGGTAGCGCTTCAGGATCGGACGGAGGCGCTGCGCCAGCGCCGCGTTGCCGGGTGTCTCGGGGAGATGGGCGAAGACGTCGCCGCGGACGTAGATGCCCGGCTCGATGGTGAAGGCGCTCCCCACACGGAACGGTCCGAAGTAGGCGTTGTCCGGGTCGTGCACGTCGAGGCCGATGCCGTGCGAAAGGCCATGCAGATAGAAGAGGCGCCACTGCGGGCACTCCCTGCTCTGATCCTGAACCCGGCAGTCGTAGGTGGCGTCCGGTGCTTCGATGAGCCCGAGCCGGGCGAGGCCTTCCGCGATGGTCTGCGCCGCCGTCTGGCTGAGCTCCTGTAGGGTAGCACCGGGGCGCGCCTGCGCTTCCGCCGCCTTCTGCGCCGCCAGGACGATTTCGTAGATCGCCCGCTGCTCGGCGGTAAAGGTGCCGCTCACCGGGACGGTGCGCGTCACGTCCGCCGCGTATCCGCCATAGGAGGCCCCCACGTCCATCACCACCATCTCTCCCGCCCGCATGAAGCGGTCGTCGGCGTTGTAGTGCAGCGTGGTGGCGTTCGGACCCGAGCCGACGATGGTCGCGAAGGAGGGTCGCTCCGCTCCGTTGCGACGGAAGAAGTACTCGATCAGCGCCTGGATTTCGAACTCGTTCATCCCCGGCTCCACGCTGCGGATCGCCGCGCGCTGCGCCAACACGGTGACGTAGACGGCGCGGCGGATCAGGTCCAGCTCCGCCGGCGACTTGCTGCCGCGGAGCCTCCCGAGGGCGGTGTTCAGCTGCGCGACGCGGACCCCGGGTCGCCCCGAGGCGAGCCGGGCGATGAGCTGCTGTTCGCGCGTCAGCATCGTGCCGTCCGGCACCTCGTCCGGAGGGGAGGAGATCGTGTAGAGTACGGGCGTGGCGGCGAGCAGTGAGTCTACCGCCGCGGGAAGACCGTCCGCGTCGGAGGCGGCAATCCCGGTCGCAGCAGCGGCTCCGGCGGTACCGAGACGCGTGCCCTCCCACACCTCGCGCGCCGGATTGCGGGGGCGAACGAAGAGCCGCTCCCGGACGGTGCCGCCCCGCCTGGCGATTACCAGCGCCGCCCCCGGTTCGACCACGCCGGTCAGGTACCGAAAGGGCGAGTTCTGCGCGAAGACGGTGTAGTCATTTTCCGGCGCGCCGCCTCCGAAAACCACGAGCACCCCGTCCTCCATCCGCTCCGCCAGCGCCGCCCGCCGCCGCGCGTACTCCTCGCGGCCGATCGGCGCGGCGGAAGGAAGCGCGGGGACGCGCCAACCGTCGGCCATCGCCGGTGCCGCGACGGCGCGGGACGTCGTCGCCGGTGCCTGCCCCGCGCCGGCGCAGGCCGCGAGGAGCAGGAGCAGCGGAAGGTGAAATGCGCGTCGGAGCGGGGGCATGTCGGCCGGGTGGCGAGGAAGGTTCCTTACCCCTGCAGCGCGGCGGCGAGTTCCTCCGGCTCGGTGACCGGCGCGCGACAGGCGTACCGCTCGCAGACGTACGCGGCGGGTCGTCCGTCCACCTGCGTGCGCCCCTCCAGCAGCGGGATGCCCGCGTCCTTCTCGTCGCCCGCGGTCCGCGCGATCACCGTGTTCGGGAGATACCTTTCCGCGAGCACGGCCAGCAGCTTCTGCGTCGCCGGATCGTCCGCCGGGCCTACGATCGCCACCTCGCGCGGTGTAGCAAGGTGAAAGTCGAGCGCGCAGAGCAGCCGGCCGAACCCCGCCGGCATGCGCGTGGTCAATTCCGCCAGCCCCTCGAGCACGCGGGTGGCGATACGCGCGTAGCGCGGCTCGCCGAGCAGCACGGCGAGCTGCAGCAGCAGCTCGGTGGCAGCCGAGTTGCCGGACGGGGTGGCGTTGTCCGTGGGGTCACGCGGCCGCACGGGGAGCGCTCCGTCGCCCGCCGCGTCGAAGAAGATCCCTTCGTCCTCCTCCCAGAAGCGCTCCAGCATGGTTTCGGCGAGTTCGCCTGCCCTGCGCAGCCACTCGGTCTCCCCGCTCGTCGCGTGCAGAGCGACGAGGGCGTTTCCCAGTAGCGCGTAATCCTCCAGAAAGGCGGGAATCTTTGCCTCGCCGCCGCGCCAGGTGCGGAGCAGCCCCTTGTCGGCAGACAGACTGTCGAGGAGGAAACGGGCGTTCGCGCGGGCGACGTCGGCGTAGTCGTCGCGCTGCAGGATCAGGCCGGCTTCCGCAAAGGTGCGCAGCATCATCGCGTTCCAGGACACCAGCACCTTGTCGTCGAGCCCCGGCCAGACGCGCTCGGCGCGGGCCCGCAGCAATTCCGCGTGGCCGCGGGCGAGAACGTCCCGGAGGTGCTCGGGCGCGACACCGGCTGCGCGCGCCACGTCCTCGAGAGACGCGTCGCGGTGGAGGATGTTCTTGCCCTCCCAGTTGCCATCCTCCGTGACGTCGTAGAAGCGGCGGAAGAGAGCGCCGTCCTCCGTCCCCAGCAGCCCGTCTACTTCGACCGGGCTCCAGACGTAGAAGCGACCCTCTTCGCCTTCGCTGTCCGCGTCCTGCGCGGAGTAGAACCCCCCTTCCGGCGAACGCATCTCGCGCAGCACGTAGTCGAGGGTGTCCTCGACCACCCGCCGCATCCCCCGGTCCCCCGTCACCTGCCAGGCGTGCAGGTAGACACGCGCGAGCAGCGCGTTGTCGTAGAGCATCTTTTCGAAGTGCGGCACCAGCCAGTGCGCGTCGACGCTGTAGCGGTGGAAGCCGCCGCCGAGCTGGTCGTACATGCCTCCCGCTGCCATGGCCCGCAGCGTGGTAGTCACCATCTCCAGCGCTTCCGGCGAGCCGGTGCGCGCGTGCCGCCGGAGCAGGAACTCGAGGGTCATCGGCTGGGGGAACTTGGGGGCTCCGCCGAAGCCGCCCTGACGCGCATCGAAGCGGGAGGCGAGGGCGTGGAACGCCCGGTCCAGCACGGTGGTGTCGAGCGCCGCGGGCGGCGCCTGCATGCGGGTGCCGCCCTCGACATCGCGGGTGAGCTGGTCCGCGGTCCGCTCCACCTCGTCCCGACGCTCCCGGTACGCCTCCGCGACGGCGAGCAGGAGCTGGGAAAAGGAAGGCATTCCGTGCCGCGGTTCCGGCGGAAAGTAGGTGCCGCCGTAGAAGGGCTCACCCTGCGGGGTGAGGAACACCGTCAGCGGCCAGCCGCCGTGGCCGGTCATGCGCTGCACGGCGCTCATGTAGACCGAGTCCAGGTCCGGCCGCTCCTCCCGATCCACCTTGATGTTGACGAACAGCTCGTTCATGATCCGCGCGGTGGCGGGGTCCTCGAATGATTCGTGGGCCATGACGTGGCACCAGTGGCAGGCGGAGTAGCCGATCGATAGCAGGATCGGCTTGTCTTCGGCCCGTGCCCGCTCCAGCGCAGCCTCGCCCCACGCGTACCACTCCACCGGGTTGTTCTGGTGCTGAAGCAGGTAGGGACTGGTTTCCCGCGCGAGGCGGTTCTGCGTAGTATCGGCGCTGGAAGTCGTGGTCATTCGGAAGGGCGGCAAGGGAAAGCCCTGAAAGGCGCAAGGGACGTACCGTCGAAAGGGGGAGGAGGTTACATTTGCGGCTCCCCCTCTCCGAACCCGCGCAACTCGTGCAGCAAACCGTCCGACGACTCTTCGAGGAACGCTTCGGCCGTCCTCCAAGCGCCCTGGTCCCGCTCGAGGGCGACGGCTCGAACCGGCCGATGTACCGCGCCCTCGGCGAAGGCGGGCAGAGCGCGATCGGGGTAGTGGGACCCGACCATGAGGAGAACAACGCTTTCCTTTCCTTCACCCGCGCCTTCCGCGGCATCGATCTCCCGGTCCCCGAGGTCTACGGAAGCGACGAACGCGCGGGGGTCTACCTGCTGCAGGATCTCGGAGACACGACTTTGTTCGACGTGCTGGAGGCCGCGAGGGAGGAGACCGGAGAGGCCTTTCCGGTGGCGGTCGAGCCGCTCTACCGGCGCGTGCTGGAGTGGCTGCCGCGCTTCCAGTTCGATGGCGGGCGCGTGGTCGACTACTCCGTCGCCTCCCCGCGCTCCGCCTTCGACCGGCAGTCGATCCTCTGGGACCTGAACTACTTCAAGTACCACTTCCTGAAGCTCGCGCACGTCCCCTTCAACGAGTCCCGTCTCGAAAAAGATTTCAAGCGCCTCACCACCTTTCTGCTTTCCGCCGACACGCGCCATTTCCTGTATCGGGACTTTCAATCGCGCAACATCATGATCCTGGACGGTGAGCCGTGGTTCATCGACTACCAGGGAGGACGCCAGGGAGCGCTGCAGTACGATGTCGCCTCCCTGCTCTACGACCCCAAGGCGGCGGTGCCGCACGGGTTGCGGGACGCGCTGCTGGACCACTACCTGGACGCGCTCGACGGTCATCTGGAGGTCGATCGCGAACGCTTCCGCCGCCACTACCGCGGCTACGTCCTCGTGCGCATCATGCAGGCGCTGGGCGCGTACGGCTACCGCGGCTTCTTCGAGCGCAAACCGCGCTTTCTGGAAAGCGTGCCTCCCGCGATCGAGCACCTCGAGCGGCTGCTCGAGACGGGGCTCGTCCCCATCGAGATCCCGGAGCTGGAAGCCGTCTTCGAACGGATCTGCGCCTCCCGTACGCTGCGGCGCGCGCCGGTGGACGTGCGGCCCGGGCTCACCGTCGAGGTCGGCAGCTTCAGCTACCGGCGCGGCTACCCGCAGGACGTGGGCGGGCACGGCGGCGGCTTCGTTTTCGACTGCCGCGCGATCCACAACCCCGGGCGGTACGCGGAGTTCGCTGGCCTGCGCGGGACCGATCCGCCGGTGGTGGAGTTCCTCGAGGCGCAGCCGGAGATCGAGGGCTTCTGGAGTTACGTGCTCGGACTCGTAGACAACCAGGTAGAGGCGTATCGCCAGCGCGGCTTCACCTGGCTGAGCGTGCACTTCGGCTGCACCGGCGGGCAGCACCGTTCGGTCTACTTCGCGGAGCGTCTCGCCCGGCATCTGGGGTCCCGTTTCCCGGAGATCCACCTTCGTGTGGTCCACCGCGAAGAGGACCGTTGGCCCGCGCCGACGCCGCTCGCCGCCGCGGGCGCCTGACGCGTGGACGCGATGCTGCTCGCGGCGGGGCTGGGGACGCGCCTGCGGCCGCTCACCTACCTGCTGCCGAAGCCGATGGTTCCGGTGCTGAACGCGCCGGTGATGGAGCACATCGTGCTGATGCTGGGCGAGGCCGGCTTCGGCGAGGTCGTCACGAACGTCTCGTACCTGCCCGAGTGCATCCGCGGCCACTTCGGGGACGGCTCCGCGTTCGGCATCGAGATCGCTTACAGCGAGGAGTCCGAGCCCCTCGGCACGGCGGGCGGGGTCGGCAAGGTCCGCGAGGTCCTGGCCGCCGATGACTCGTTCCTGGTCATCTCCGGCGACGCTCTGACCGACATGGACTTGAACGCGATGCGGGAGGCCCACCTCTCCCACGACGGGATCGCGACCCTCGCGACCAAGCGGGTCGCGGACACCAGCCAGTTCGGGGTGGTGATCACGGACGCTGAAGGGCGTATCCAGGGGTTCCAGGAAAAGCCCGATCCGGCCGAGGCGCTCTCCGACCTCGCCAACTGCGGCATCTACATGTTCCGGCCCGAGGTCTTCGACTACTTCCCGCCTGAGGACCAGAAGAGCCCGGCCGGCGACGACGACCAGCCCGCGGGCTTCGTCGACTGGGCGATGGACGTTTTCCCGGCGCTGCTCGATGGTGACGTCCCGTTCCACTCCCACGAGATGGCCGAGGACACGTACTGGAACGACATCGGCTCGATCTCCGAGTACCTGCAGGGCAACTTCGACGCGCTCGAGGGCCGGCTTCGCATCGAGGGTCACGACCGGGTCGCCGAGGGGATCTACGCCGACGAGGGCTCCGATCTCGATGGCGTGAAGGTGCGACCGCCCGTCCTGATCGGGTCCGGGTGCGAGGTCCACGCGGGGGCCGAGCTGCACGGCCCGGTGGTGATCGGCGACGGCTGCCGGATCGGTGAGGGCGCGAGGGTCCGCGACGCGGTCGTCCTCGGGGGCGCGGAACTGCCGCCGGGCGCGATGGTCGTCGGCGGCGTCTACGGGCTCCAGCAAGACCGCCGTCTCGCCTGATCGCTCCAGGGCACACCGGCCGAGGGCAGCGTCAGCGTCGGCCTGGGACGTTCACGGTGTTCCTGCCCCGCGACTGACACGCTCCGCGCGGGCCTCGTGACATCCGGGCGCGCAGCCTGGCCC
>JBPCJG010000178.1:0-4807 GCA_051005515.1 Longimicrobiaceae bacterium | reverse complement strand
AGCGCGCCGCGAAGAGCAGCCTCCGCAGCAGCCCGCCCGTCGCTACCCCTCCCCGTCCGGCATAGGGGGAGAAGATGTTCTGGTCGCCGGCCGGATAGTCGAACTCCCGCTGCCGGGTGTCGACGATGACGTAGTCGTCGGTAAGCTCGCCGTAGTAGATCCCGGGCTGGGTGACGCGCAGCGACACGTTCGATTCGGGCGGCAGATCCTTGATGAAGAGCACCGGCAGCCCCTCTTCCGTCACCTGGTTGACCGGCGCGAGGGTGACCCCCATGCCGTGGGTGAAGGTGAGGTGTTCGTTGATGAAGGTCCGGGTCGGGAGCGCCGCGGAGTTCAGCTCCCGCGGTGAAAGCAGGACCTGGCGGTACTTGCCGTCGATCCAGTAGCGGTCGTCGTCTACCGAGATGAAGTCGTAGTAGGTGCGGATCTCCTGTAACTGGCCAAAGGTCTGCAGCAGCGGCTCCCGGTCCCAGAGCCGGACGTTCTCGATGGTGGAGGCGTTGCCGGCGATGTCCGCGGCGGTGAGCGCTGCCTCTCCGGTCAGGTCGCGGGTTTCCACCCCCTCGAGACCCCAGGCGCGGCGCGTCGCGACGATGTGGTTGCGGAGCTGTGGCGCCTCGCGGGTCAGTTCCGTCGGCTCCACGATGAGCTGCTGGATCGCCGCGGGGTAGGCGACCCGAGCGACGAGCGCGAAGACGATGTAGCCGCCGATCGCGTACGCGCCCCAGGGAAAGAGCCTGCGCCGGAGCGCCCCGTACAGCGTCACCCCGGCGACGATCAGGGCGGCCGCGACGGAAAGGCGCAGCCCCGGCAGCGTCGCGTGCAGGTCGGTATAGCTCGCCCCCACCAGCGGGCCGGTGCCGGAGTAGAGCAGTTCGGGGATCCGCACGAACCAGAGCCGGACCGCCGTCAGCACGAAGAAGAGCGTGAGCAGGGCTCCCAGGTGGATCTCCGCCGACGGCTCCACCCGCACCTGGCCGCGGGCGACGATGATGTCGCGACGGAGCCAGTAGAGAGCGGCGACCATCAGCAGCGCCAGCACCACCATGCCGAAGACGAGCCCCAGCAGCGCCGCGATTCCGGGTAGGGTGAAGACGTAGAAGCCGACGTCCCGGCCGAAGACCGGATCGGATACACCGAAGCTGCCGGCGTGAATCCAGCGCAGCAACACCAGCCACGATTCTCGCGCGCCGAGCGCGAGGATGAAGGCCAGGAAGAGGGAAACCGGCAGCCCGAGACGACGGAGCGACGCCGTGAGGTTCAGGTGCGACGAGCCGTTGCCGATGGGGATCACAACGGGATTCGGCACCACCCCACGCTGGGCGAGCCGGAGGTTGGCGTAGAGAAAGGCGAACGCCGCCGCGGCCGCGCCCAGGAAGAGCCCCAGGCGCGCCAGAAAGCGGGTGCGGAAGACCGTTTCGAAGCCGATCTCGGCGAACCAGAACCATTCCGTGACCAGACCCACCACCCGCGGAACGAAGAGGAAGAGCAGAAAGAACCCGAAGGCGATCAGCAGGGGCGGAGCCCCGCGGAGTCTGGTCAAGACAGCCGGCGTCGGAGAAAGGGGTGCGGTTCGGTCATACCGCCTGCAACCGGCGCGAGGTGGCGCGGCGGCCGGCGATCTCCTGACCCAGCGACAGGTAGCTCTGCGCCCCCGCGGACTGGATGTCGTAGGAGATGATGGGCTGCCCGAAGCTCGGCGCTTCCGCGAGCCGCACGTTGCGCGGGATCGCGGTGCGGAAGGTGGCGCCGCCAAAGAAGTGTTCGGCTTCGGCGGCGACCTGCTGTGCCAGCTTCAGACGGCGGTCGTACATGGTCAGCAGCACCCCCTCGACCTTCAGGCGCGGGTTGAGGTGCTTCTGCACCAGGCCGATGGTTCCCGTCAGTTGCGACAGGCCTTCCAGGGCGTAGAACTCGGGCTGCAGGGGAACCAGCACGGTGTCCGCCGCCGCGAGGGTGTTGAGCGTCAACAATCCCAGCGACGGCGGGCAGTCCACCAGTACGTAGTCGTAGACATCGCGCACTCCGTCGAGCGCCCGGCGCAGGCGGAACTCGCGTTCCGGCTGCTCCACCAGCTCGATTTCGGCGCTCACCAGGTCCAGCGTGTTCGGCACGAAATCGAGCAGTGGAAGGTGCACGGAGCGGACGATCGCCGCCGCGAGCGGGGACAGGTCGAGCAGCACCCCGTAGAGCGAGCCCTTGGCGGCCGAAGGATCGACACCCATGCCGCTGGTGGCGTTCCCCTGCGGGTCCATGTCGATCACCAGCGTGCGGTGTTCCGCCGCGGCCAGGCTCGCGCCGAGGTTGATGGCGGTGGTCGTTTTGCCGACGCCGCCCTTCTGGTTCGCGATCGCTATGACGTGCGACATTCAACCCTTTTCGCTCTGAGAAGGTGGATCCAAACGGAAGCCGAGCAGCTCCCGTTCGAACAAGGACGGGTCTTGACGGTAGCGGCTCGCCCACTCGGCGATGTCGAAGGCCTCCTCCGGGGACAACTCCAGCAGGTGCTCCGCCACGCGTGCGGAGCACCAGTCCTACGTACTTCACCCTCAGCTCGCGCTCCTCGGGGGTCACCCTCGACTACCTCCAGGTTGCAGGGTCCTTCGACCCACGACCCGGAGCGGGGTTCAGGCAACCGCGCTCGGCTCCCGAAACGCCCTTTCCGCGAGGGTGTCGAAGACCGTCTTTCGGAGTACCAGATACTGCACCATGCGATTCAGCAGCGCCGGATCGTCCCGCTGCACCTCCCGGATCGCCCGGGCGACTTCCCGGGGCAGTTCGAGGTGCAGATCGACAGTGCTGGTATCGTCCATGGGGAAATACTCCGGATCGGCGGTGGAGGCAACGTGGGACGCACCGCCAGGGGCGAATCTCGGGCTGCTGCGAGAATCCCCGCAACGCTGCGGGGAAGGCATTATAGGCGTCTGGGGGGACTCCGTCAAGGTCGGCTAACCTGCCTTGCCGCAACAACTTGACTCTAAGTCGTTGCGGCCTGCGGAGTTGCCTCGGCAGACCCTCCGCCGCCGCCGATTCCGCGGAGTTGACGCCCCCCCGGGTGCGCTCTAGCTTCGCACCTTCCTCCCCCGCTACGACCGCCTGCGTTGACCGAGCCCAGCGCGATTTCCCTGCTCCCGCCCCTGCTGGCGATCGTGTTCGCCATCGCCACCCGCCAGGTGTACCTGTCGCTGGCGTCCGGAATCTGGCTCGGGACTACGATTCTGGCGGGTTGGAATCCGTTCGCCGGTCTGGCAGCGGCGATCGAGCAGGGCGTGGCGGTGCTGGGAGACGCCGGCAACGCCCGCGTCATCCTCTTCACGCTGGTGATCGGCGCGCTGATCGCGACGGTGGAGGCTGCGGGCGGGGTGCTGGGCTTCGTGCAGTGGGTGGACGAACGGGAGCTGGTGACCTCGGCAAGGCGGGCCCGGCTGCTCGCGTTCGCGCTGGGTGTGATCATCTTCATCGAGTCGAACATCACCGTGCTGGTTGCCGGCGCGATCGGCAGGCCTCTCTTCGACCGCTTTCGGGTGGCGCGGGAAAAGCTCGCGTACCTGATCGACTCCACCTCCGCCGCGGTTTGCATCCTGATCCCGCTGAACGCCTGGGGCGCGTACATCCTGGGGATCCTCGGCGAGCTGCGAGTGGAGCGTCCGCTGCTGGTCTTCGTCGAAGCGATCCCGCTCAACTTCTATGCGCTGGCCACGGTCGTGCTCGCCGGGGTTGCCGCGTACACCGGCCTCGATCTGGGGCCGATGCGGGCGGCCGAGCTGCGGACGCAGGGGGGTCGGGTGCTGTCGGAGGGAGCTTCGCCGATGGTGGATCCGGAGGTGCTCGCCCCCGCCGCCGACGCGCGGGTGCCGCCGCGCGCGCGCAACATGGTGCTCCCGATCGGTGCGATGGTGGTCAGCATGCCGCTGGCGATGCTGATCACCGGGGACGGCGACATCCGCGCCGGCTCCGGCTCCACCAGCGTCCTTTGGGCGGTCCTCACCGGGCTCACGGTCGCCTGGCTGCTGCTGCTCTGGCAGCGCGCCCTGAGCGTGGACGAGCTCGTCTCCACGGCGCTCAAGGGAGCGGGGGGGCTGATGGCGATGGCTCTGGTGCTGCTGCTCGCGCTGGCGCTGGGGGCGGTAGCGAACGAGCTGGGCACCGGAGCCTACATCGCTCGAGTCTCAGCGGGTGTGCTCCCTCCCGTCATCCTCCTGCCGCTCGTTTTCCTGGTGGCCGCGGGGATCGCCTTTTCGACGGGGACGAGCTGGGGCACCTTTGCCATCATGCTCCCGATCTCCGTTCCAGCGGCGGCGCTGATGGGCTTCCCGGTAGCTCCCTTTCTCGCGGCCTCGCTGTCCGGAGGCATTTTCGGCGACCATGCTTCGCCGATCAGCGACACCACCATCATCTCCTCGATGGCCGCGGCGACCGACCACATCGACCACGTGCGGACGCAGCTTCCCTACGCCCTGCTTTCCGCGGGGGTGACGGCCGTGCTCTTCGCGCTGGTGGGGGCTACCTTATGAGCGGTCCGGTTCGTCCCACGCGGTTTCGCGCCAGAAGCGCTCTTCCTCCGCGCGGATGCGCGGCAGGTCGAGCGGCTCGTCGGCGTCCCAGTCGAGGGTGCCACCTCGCTCGATCTGCCGGACCATCTCGTCGGTGAGCCCGCGCGGGGGGGAACCGTAGTGGCGGCGGAAGCGCACCCGGTAGGTGATTCCGAGCGCCAGAACGCCGAGGGCGAGGAGAGAAAGGAGCATGCGCATCGTGGGACGGCGGCCGGTGCCGGTGCTTATTCGCGGATCACTACCGTGTTGACGAT
>JBPCJG010000177.1:0-5483 GCA_051005515.1 Longimicrobiaceae bacterium | reverse complement strand
GCCGCGTCCGGCGAGCGCCGCCGAAAGCGGGTCGGGGAGCGACGGTTCGTCGCCGCCGAAGACCAGCTCCCTGCGCTCGTCCGGGTACGCCCGCTCGATGGTGGAGATGCGGGAGCGGTTCGCCTTGAGCGCGTTCGCCTCCGCCCGCATCCCCCGCGGGGCCTGGTAGACCGGGTCCGTAAAGACCGCGAACAGGGCGGGGCGCGCCAGCAGGAAGAGGATCACGGGCAGCGCGACCACCAGCCAGCTCCCGCGGTAGCGCAGCGCCCGCAGCGCGAGCAGCGCGCCGACCCACGCCGCCAGCGCGAGCCCGTCGCGCAGGAGCAGGCCGCCGGCGCCGGGGGAGCTGCCGTGGATCGGCCAGACGCCGGAGATCACCGCCCAGTGCGCTACCGCATAAAAGACCCCCGCGGCGAGGATCCCCCACCAGACGAGGTCGGGGAGCACGAGGCCCCGCGCCCGCGCCGCCGGCCGGTTGTGCGCGCGGACGCGGACCGCGATGCCCGCCGGTCCGGAGGCCTCCCGGCGGCGCAGCCGCTGCAGGAGCGTCACGCCGGCGGAGCGGTGAGAAGCTCGCGGGCCATGCCCGCGGCGATCGCCGCGGGGGCGCTCCCACCCGGGCCGCCCCCGCGCAGGTAGACGACCACCGTGTAGCGCGGGCGTCCGGCGGCGTCGAAGACGAGCCCGGCGAACCAGCCGTCGTCGCGGGCGCCGCGCACCTGCGCCGTCCCCGTCTTGCCGCCGAGGGCGCCCGGCACCCCCGCGAGCTTCGGCCCGACGCTCTTCGCGGTGCCGCGCTCGACGGTTCCCAGCATCGCCGCCTGCAGCTTGCGCGCGGTAGCTCCACTCATGATCCGCTGCCCATCGGGAGGGCGCGCCGCGAGCGGAGCTTCGAGGGTCGGCGGGAGCATCACGCCTCCGTTGCCGATCGCCTGCACGAAGCGGGAAACGGCGATCGGCGTCACGTCCACCGGACCCTGCCCGATCGCGAGCTGCGCCCACTCCGCCGGGCCGGTCTCGTCCGAGATGCGGATGCGCGCCGGCGGCGGGCTCATGCGCTCCTCCCACGCCCGCGAATCCGAGCGCCAGAAGGTGGAATCGGCGGAGGGGGCGTCGCCCGCGGCGTACGGCGCGAAGCCGAAGCGCCGGTACGCCGCGACGAAGGCGTCGCCGCCCAGCCGCTCCCTCATCTGAAGCGCCATCCGCACGGCTGCGGTGTTGCAGGAAAAGACCAGCATCTCCGCGGGCCCGCTCAGCGTTCCGCGCCCCACACCGCCGTAGTTCGAGATGGTCGCGCGGGGGGTCACTTCGATCGACGCAGGGCATGGGAGCGGCTCGTCGGGCAGCCCCCGCTCCCACCAGAGCGCGGCCAGCGCCAACTTCCACACGGAGCCGGGGGGCGCGTAGCGCTTGATGCCCAGCGGCGCCTGCTCCGCCGCGCCGGTGGCGGCGTAGGCGACCAGCGCGCCGGTGGCCACGTCCTGCACCACCACGGCGCCGGGGCGCTCGGCGCCGCGTAGCAGGCGCGCCGCGGTTCGCGTCGGCGCCGCGCAGAGGGTGAGCCGCAGGTCCCTGCCGGCAGGGTGCGGCTCGCCCAGCTCGCTCCAACTCGCGGCTTCGCGCAGCCGCGCAGCAAAGAGCCGCTCGACGGTGTAGTCACGCTGTTCGGCATCTTTCCCGCCGCCGATCAGGTTCGCCCCCGCCTCGCCGAGCGGATAGGTGCGCTCGATCCCCCGCGAGGTGGCCGCGTAGCGGGCGAGCGCGTTGTCGTCCTCACCCGTGCAGTCCAGGATCCAGCCGCGCACCTCGGCCCGGTTCTGCTCGGCGCGGCGCGGGTCGCCGTAGCGGGCGTAGCGGAGTTGTCCCTCCTCCAGCTCGGCGCGCGCTACGAGCAGGCGGGCGTGGCCGATCGCATACACGCCGGCCAGGAGCAGCATGAGGAGCGAGAGGCGGACGGGCCACGGCTCGCGCCGCTCGCCCCGCGCGGCGGCCACCCAGCGGACGAGCGCGGCGGCGGCGGCTACCCCGAACGCCACCAGCAGGGCGCGCAGGAGCCAGCCGACCAGCGTGGGGAGCATTACTCGACCTGGAGGAAGCGCAGGATGGTGTTGCCCATCCGGATCGTGTCGCCGCGCTCGAGCACGCGCTCCTGGTGCGGCGGGAGCGGGGCGTCGTTGACGAAGGTGCGGTTCTTGGAATCGAGATCGGTCACCGAGAAGCGTCCGTCGCGAACCGCGAAGCGGGCGTGCCGGGCCGACATGTAGCGGTCCCCGAGCGCAAGCACGTCACCCTCCGGCTTGCGCCCGACTACCGTCTCACCCGCGACGCGGAGCGGCTCCCGCAGCGCCTCGGAACGGACGATCTCCAGCACTCCCTCCCTCCCCGGCGTCGCAGCGTAGCGCGGCGCCGGGGGAGGGGCAGCCGGCGCCGCGGCGTGCTCGCGCTGCCGCTCCAGGCCGAGAGGCTTGACGAATGCGAACTCGCGCTTGGTGTCCAGCAGCACCGTTTCGACGCGGAGGCCCGCTCGCGCGATGCCGTTGTCTTCTGCCCACTGCGCGGCGAAACGGCGCAGGTGGTCCGCCTCGTCACGCGCCCAGATCTCCGGACTGACGCCTTCCGGCACCAGATCCACGGAAACGTAGACGCGCAGGTCCGGCGCCGTGCGCCGGTCGGCGTAGCGGCGGAGCGCGTCGCGCACGCCCTCCTCGAGCTGCTGCCGGAGGGTGGGGCGGAGGAACTTGCGGAGGATGCTGATCATGACCGCGGGAGGGGTTGGCTTTCGCGACAAGATGCACGCGACCGCCCCGCCGTGCAAACGGCGGAGCGGTCGGGGGGCGGCGCCGGTCCGCGGACGGCTCAGTCGCCGCCGTCGCTGCCTCCGCCGTTGCCGCCGCGCAGGGCGTCGGAGTTCAGCGCCAGCGCAATGCCCAGTCCGGCGACGGCAGCACCGACCAGCGCGCGGCCGGGGTGCAGCACGCTCTGCGTGTAGGCGCTGGTGCGGAAGACGTAACCGTCGTGGTCGCCTCGCTCCGCCGCGTCCTTGCGCGGCTTGTAGAGCGTGTCCTTGCGCTTTCTCGAAACCGGTTCGTCGCTGCGCTGCGCGTCGAACATGTTGCGCTCCATGTAGCGGTCTGTGAGCCGCGGCGCGAGCCCTCCCAGCGCCGTCAGCAGCCGCCCCCCACCGCCTACCGTGACGTCGCGGACGGGGCGCTCGGCTGCTTCGAGGATCGCCTTCGCCACCGCCTTCGGCGAGTAGACGGGGGCGGGCACCTGCGGCTCGACGTCCATGAAGCTGCGCGCGTGCCGGGGGTACGGCGTGTCGATGCCGGCGGGCTTGATCAGCGTCACCGAAATGGGAGCGTCCTCTTCTTCCAGCTCCATCCGCAGCGCGTCGGTGAAGCCCTTCACCGCGTGCTTGCTCGCGGAGTAGTGACCCTGCAGCGGAATCGCGCGGTCGGATGCGACGCTGCCCAGGTTGATGATGGCTCCGCCCATCTCGCGCAGGTAGGGGACGGCGACCGCGCAGCCGTGCACGACGCCCCAGTAGTTCACGTCGAAGAGGCGCCGCGCGTCGTCTTCGGGGACTTCCTCGATGCGCCCGTAGATGGAGACTCCGGCGTTGTTGATCCAGGTGTCGAAGCCGCCGTACTCGTCGATCGCTTTTTCCGCGATCTTTTCCACGTCGCCGGCGTCGGCGACGTCGGCGGTCACGTAGGTGGCCGTTCCTCCCTTCTTCTCGATCTTCTTGACGGCGTCCTTGAGCTCGCGCTTGCTGCGCGCCGCGAGCAGCACGCGTGCCCCGCGTTTGGCGGCGCGCTTCGCCGTCACCAGGCCGATCCCGCTCGACCCGCCCGTGATCACCAGCGTTTGTTCCTCCAGGGGCTTCAGCTCCAATTCCATCGTCGTATCCCGCGTAGAATGAATGTGTAGGTGGAAAGGATGTAAGCGGCAACGGCCGTGCCGCGCTTGCGAAGGCCGCCCGCAGCGCTCCACTTTGGAGCCGGCTCCATCCGCGAAGAAACCCTCGGGAGAATGACGATGCGCACCCACCCCTGCGTCCTGCTGCTCGCCGCCGCTCTTGCCGGCTGCGCCACCGCCCAGACCGAAAGCATGCCATCTCCCGCTCCCCCTATGGACGCCGCCGCGGCGATGCCGTCGGCCGCTCAGGCGCTTCCCCCGCTGATCCCGCGCGAGCGCTTCTTCGGCGACCCGGAGATCACCAACGCGCAGCTCTCGCCCGATGGCAGCTTCCTCGCCTTCGTGCGGCCGCTGGACGGGGTGCGCAACGTCTGGGTGAAGGGGATCGACGAGCCGTTCGCTGGGGCGCGGCCGGTGACCGCCGACAGCGTCCGGCCGGTGAACGGCTACTTCTGGAGCCGCGACGGGCGCTACGTGCTCTTCGTCCAGGACCAGGGAGGAGACGAGAACTTCCACGTCTACGGGGTGGACCCCGCCGCGCCGGCGGCGGGCGGCTCCCGGGTGCCGCCCGCCCGTGACCTGACGCCCTACCCGGGCGTCCGCGCGCTGATCTACGCGGTTCCGGAGCGCACTCCCGGCAAGATCCTAGTGGGACTGAACGACCGCGACCCGCGCCTGCACGATGTCTACCGGGTGGATCTGGCGAGCGGCGAGCGCGAGCTCGTCTTCCGCAACGACGAGAACGTGGGAGACTGGACCTTTGATCTGGATGGGGAGCTGCGGCTCGGCACCCGGCAGACCGACGAGGGGACGGAGATCCTGCGGGTGGACGGCCAGCGGCTCACGCCGATCTACACCTGCAACAACCGCGAAACCTGCGGCCCCGTCCGCTTTCACCGCGACGGCAAGCGCGTGTACTTCCAGACCAACCAGGGCGAGCCGGACCTGATCGGTTTGGTGCTGCTCGACCCGCGCACCGGCGAGACGGAGCTGGTCGAGCGTGACCCGGAGGGAGAGGTCGACTTCGGCGCGGCGGAGTTCTCGGAGGAGACGGAGGAGCTGGTAGCCACCTATTATGTGGGGGATCGGCTGCGGGTCTATCCCAAGGATCCGCGCTTCGCGCGAGACTACGAAATCGTCAAGGCGGCGTTGCCCGAGGGAGACGTGCGCTTCGGCTCTTCCACCAGCGATGACCGTCTCCACCTGGTGAGCGTCACCTCCGATGTCGATCCGGGCGCCACCTACCTCTACGACCGCGAGAGCGGCGACGTCGATCTCCTCTACCGGGTCCGGCCGGAGCTGCCGAGCGAGGCGCTGGCTGGAATGCAGCCGGTGCGCTACACAGCCCGCGACGGTGTCGAGATCCCCGCCTACCTGACCCTCCCGAAAGGCATAGAGCCGCGCGACCTGCCGACCATCATACACCCGCACGGCGGGCCGTGGTCGCGGGATACCTGGGGGTACGACGGCATCGCGCAGTTCCTCGCCAACCGCGGCTACGCGGTCCTGCAGCCCAACTTCCGCGGCTCGACCGGCTATGGCGAGCGCTTCCTCAACCTCGGCAA
>JBPCJG010000176.1:0-6152 GCA_051005515.1 Longimicrobiaceae bacterium | reverse complement strand
CAGCAGCGCCGGAGCGTCCGCGAAGTCGTCGAGTGCAACCGTCTTTCCTTCCGTGTCCGGCAGGCGGAAATCCGGCGCGGGCGTTCCGAGCGGGAGCATGGTCGAAGCGGTTCTGGCCATCAGGCGGCGACCTCCACGGTCACGGCCGAGCAGGTGGGCCCGGGGATCGGCTCGCCGTCCTTGCGCATTCCCTCCAGATGAAACTCGATGGCTTCGCGGATCAGGCTGAGGACCTCTGCCTCCGTCGTTCCCACGGCGACGCACCCCGGCAGATCGGGGACGTACGCTCCATAGCTGGTATCCCCCCGCTCCAGAATCACGGCGTATTGCATCAGCTGCTCCTTCAGAATGTGAGTCCCGCCTGCTTGCGGATACTTCGCAGCGTGCCGGCAGGAACGTCTACGCCTGGCTTACCGGCGACGGTCACGGTTCCGCGCTTTACCGGGTGCTTGTACTGCCGATGACTCCCGCGGGTTCGGTCCATGACCCATCCGTCGCGTTCCAGGAGCCGAATCACATCGCGGACCTTCACTCGGTCTCTGTATCCGACCCACCCTCCGAGCCGTCGCCTACGTACACCGTCTTGGCGTTGACGAACTCGCGGATCCCGAGCCCGGACAGCTCCCGTCCGTACCCCGAATGCTTGACCCCGCCGAAGGGGAGGCGCGGATCGGACGCCACCATGGCGTTGACGAAGGTCATCCCGGCATCGAGCCGCTCGATCGCCTCGTCCCGCTCGACCGGGTCGTGCGTCCAGATGCTGCTGCCGAGGCCGAAGGGGGTGTCGTTGGCGAGCCGGAGCGCCTCGTCGAGGTCGCCGACCCGAAAGAGCGCAGCGACGGGTCCAAAGATCTCATCGCCGTACGCCGGCGACCCCTCGCACACGTCCGTCAGCACCGTGGGCGGGTAGAAGTTGCCAGGGCGATCCGCCAGGCGCTCGCCGCCGACGAGGACGCGGGCACCCATGGCTACCGTCTCCTGGACCTGCCGCTCCACCCCCTCCAGGATCTCGGGTGTCGCGAGCGGCCCCACGTCGGTGGCCGGATCCATCGGGTTGCCGACGGTGAGCGCCTTCATCCTCGCTACGAACTCCGTTTCGAACTCCGCGGCGACGTCGGCGTGGACGATGAAGCGCTTCGCCGCGATGCACGACTGGCCGTTGTTGAGGGTGCGGGCGCGGACGGCCGTAGCTACCGCCTCGTCCAGATCCGCGCTGGGCATGACGATGAAGGGATCGCTCCCGCCCAACTCGAGCACCGTCTTCTTGATCCGCTTTCCCGCTTGCTGCGCAACGCTGCTGCCGGCTCCCGTGCTGCCGGTGAGCGTGACGGCCCGGACGCGCGGGTCGTCGATGATCCGCTCCACCTGCTCCACCTCGATGAGCAGCGCCTGGAAGACGCCCTCAGCGAACCCCGCCCGGGTCAGGATGTCTTCGATCGCGAGGGCGCAGCCGGGTACGCTGGAGGCGTGCTTCAACAGCCCCACGTTGCCCGCCATCAGCGCCGGCGCGGCGAAGCGAAAGACCTGCCAGAAGGGGAAGTTCCACGGCATCACCGCGAGCACCGGCCCCAGCGGGAAATGGCGGATCCAGCTCCGCTCCGCGTCCGTCTCGATCGCTTCGTCGGCGAGCAGCTCCGCGCCGTTCTCCGCGTAGAAGCGGCACGCCCGGGCGCACTTTACCGCCTCCGCGACGGCGGCGGCGATCGGCTTGCCCATCTCCCGGGTCATCAATTCGCCGAAGCTGCGCGCCTCGCTTTCGAGGATCGCGGCGGCGCGGGTGAGTTTCTCCGCCCGCTCCTCGAATGATGTTCGGCGATGCCGCTCGAAAGCCGCGGCGGCCCTGCCGATCCGCTCGTCCAGCTCGCCATTCGACAGCGTCTCGTACGTATGGAGAATTTCCCCCGTCGCGGGGTTGACGGTGGTGAGGGGCATGCTCGGGTCAGGCGAGGTCGAAGGCGTCGGCGAGCAGCTCGTACGAGCGCAGCCGGGCGGCGAAGTCGTAGGTGATGGTGACGATGAGCAGCTCCTGGACGCAGTTGCGTTCTGCGAGGGCGAGCAACGCGCTGTGGCAGCGCTCCGGGTCCCCGGCGATCAGGCGCGTTGCGTCGCGCACGGGCGGCGGCTCGGCGCCTTCGCCGTACAGCTCGCGGATCGCATCGTCCGGTGAGGGAAAGGCGCCGTGCATCCCCCGCATCAACCGGCGCTGCCAGAGCCGCAGCGTGCACGCCAGCCGGTTCGCCTCTGCCTGGGTGTCGGCGCAGATCACCGAAACCGCCACGCTCGACGCCGGTTCGGGGAATTGCCCGGAGGGGCGGAAAGCATCGCGGTACGCCTGCACCGCCGCCGCGCCGTCGCTCCCGCTGATGAACTGCGCGTAGGAGTAGCCGCAGCCGAGCTTCGCTGCGTAGCGCGCGCTGCTCCCGCCCGAGCCGAGCAGCCATACCTCGGGTACTCCTGGGCCGGCGGGGTTGGCGCGGACCGCGGCGAACGGATGCCCGTCGGGGAGCGAATCATCGAGCCAGCCGACGAGGTCGGCCACCTGCCGCGGATACTCCTCCACGCCGGCCGCCCCCGCGCCGGCGTTCAGCGCCCGCGCAGTGCGGAGATCGCCGCCGGGAGCGCGGCCCACCCCGAGGTCGATGCGGCCGGGGAAGAGCGCTTCGAGCATGCGGAAGTTCTCCGCCACCTTGAAGGCCGAGTAGTGGGTGAGCATCACCCCACCGGAGCCCACCCGCAGCGCTTCGGTTTCCGCCGCGATCCGCGGGATCAGCACCTCGGGGCTCGAGGCGGCGAAGGCGGGAGTGCTGTGGTGCTCGGCCACCCAGTAGCGGGTGTAGCCGAGCCGCTCCGCCGCGCGCGCCAGCTCGAGGGTTTCTGCGATCGCCTGCGTCGCGTTGCCGCCTTCGCGGACCGGGGACTGGTCGACGACGCCCAGACGCAGTGCGGCCAAGCTACGCGGCCACCGCGGCGTCCACCCGCGCGAGCTTCTCGAGCTGGCGGACGGCGACGGCGTACGCGGCCAGGGGGGCGTCGTCCCCCAGCTCCGAAACCAGCGCCCGGTACGCCTCCGCCCCCCCCGCGTGCTCCCGCTCCCAGCGGTCCATCGCCGCGGCTGGAGAATCCGCGCTCGTCTCCAGCACGGCGCGGGTGATCGCCCGCTGTGCGCGCCCCAGATCGTCCGCCAGCTCGACTGCGTGGCGGCGTTCCCAGGGATCGTCTCGCGGCTGGCCCATCAGCGCCTGTCGCAGCGCCGCCAGCTCGAGTCGATCCGCCACCTGGTAGTAGGCGCGGGCCGTGGCGAGCGCGTCCGCGCCGCTCGCCGGGACCAGAGCGAGGATCTCGAGCAGCTGCGGGAGGAAACGGAGCGTGACCATGCGCTCGCAGAGGTTCTCTTGCAGTTCCAGCTCGTCGAGCTCTGCGAGGCGCTCCAGATAGATCGCGCGGTCGCGGCCGGCAACCACCCCGGCGAAGCCGCCCCGGAGCGTGGCGAGCCCGTCCCGCAGCGCAGCGATGGTCTGTTCCGTGCCCGCGGCGCGGGGGACGTTGGCGAGTGCCCAGCGCGTGGTGCCCTCCAGTACGCGGCCGAGCCCTAGCAGCCAGCGGTAGACGACCGCCACCGGATGGTCCCCTGCGAGGGGCTCGAGGTCGGCCCGGATCTCCGGCGTGCCGGAAATCGCGCTAGCGATCATCCAGGCGTGCGCGACCTCGGGGATGGGGTGCCCCGTCTCCCGGGAGACGCGGTGCAGAAAGGCGGCCCCCATCAGGTTGACCAGCTCGTTGACCAGCATGGTGGTGACGATCTCGCGGTGCAGCCGGTGTTCGCAGAGCCGCGCCTCCCCCGCCGTTTCCACCGCTGACGGCGGAAAGTAATCGGCGAGGCAGCGTTCCGCAGCGGGGTCGTCGGGGAGGGTAGAGGCGAGGATCTCCTCCTTGGCGTGCAGCTTGGCGTGGGCGAGCAGCACGCACAGCGCCGGCCGAGTCATCCCCATCCCCCTCTCGATGCGCTCGAGGAGGGTGTCGGCGGAGGGCAGTTCCTCGTCGTCGGCGTCGAAGCGTTTCGCGCGCTCCAGGGTGCGGATCAGCGTGGCGAAGTCGTCGAGCCGCTCCCGGCTGCGCAGTTGGTCGAGGGAAACGGCCAGCGACTGCCCTGCGTTGTCGTCGAGCACCAGCTCCGACACCTCGTCGGTCATCGCTTCCAGGAGCCGGTTCCGTTCCGGCATCGCCAGCTCGCCATCGGAGACCACCGCGCCCAGCAGGATCTTGAGGTTCACTTCGCGATCGGACATGTCGACGCCGCCGGAGTTGTCGAGCGCGTCGGTGTTGATCCGCCCGCCGGCCAGCGCGAAGGAGATCCGCGCCCGCTGCGTGAAGCCCTGGTTGCCGCCCTCGCCCACCACTTTGCAGCGCAGCTCCTCCGCGTCCACCCGCACCGGGTCGTTGGAGGTGTCGCCGACGTCGGCGTGCGTCTCCTCGGCGTGCTTCACATAGGTGCCGATGCCACCATTCCAGAGCAGCTCGACCGGTGCCCGCAGCACCGCGCGCACCAGCTCCTCACCATCGAGCTCGCCGACGTCGTCGCCGAGTCCCAGCGCCGCGCGCGCTTCGGGCGTCACCTCCGTCGGCTTGGAAGCACGCGGGACGATCATGGCGCCGGGGGAGAGCGCGGCGCGGTCGTAGTCGTCCCACGACGACCTCCGGAGGGCGAAGAGCCGCTCCCGCTCCGCGAAGGAGACGGCGGGGTCCGGGTCCGGGTCGATGAAGACGTGCCGGTGGTCGAAGGCGGCGATCAGGCGGATCTGCCGCGACAGCAGCATGCCGTTACCGAAGACATCGCCGCTCATGTCGCCGATCCCGGCCACCGTGAAGGGCTCGCTCTGGATATCCTTGTTCAATTCGCGGAAGTGGCGCTTCACGCACTCCCAGGCGCCGCGGGCGGTGATTCCCTCCTCCTTGTGGTCGTAGCCGTGCGAGCCGCCGGAGGCGAAGGCGTCGCCGAGCCAGAAGTCGTACTCCGCCGCCACCGCGTTGGCGGTGTCGGAAAGGTGCGCCGTGCCCTTGTCGGCCGCGACCACCAGGTAGGGATCGTCGCCATCGTGGCGGACGACGTCGGGCGGCGGGACCACCTCTCCCTCCACCAGATTGTCGGTGAGGTCGAGCATGCCGCGGATCAACGTCCGGTACTGTTCGGCGGCCTCCTCCCCCATACGCTCGCGGTCGGGAAAGCGGCGCAGAGTGACGAAGCCCCCCTTGGAGCCACCGGGGACGATGGTGGCGTTCTTGACCATCTGCGTCTGCACCAGCCCCAGCACCTCGACCCGGTAGTCGTCCGGCCGGTCCGACCAGCGGATGCCCCCGCGGGAAACCGGCGTGCCGCGCAGGTGGATCCCCTCCATCCGCGACGACGCCACGTAGATCTCGTAGAGCAGCCCGCCCTTCTTCAGCTCTTCGACGTCGGCGTCGCGGATCTTGAAGGAGAGGTACGGCACGCCGCCGCTGCGCGCCGTAGGATCGGCTCCCCCGTGGCGAAAGTAGTTGGTGCGGACGGTAGCCTCGATAAGCTCCACGAGCTTGCGGAAGGCGCGGTCGTCGGTGAGCGATTCGACCCTCTCGAGCCCGCGCAGGATCTGCCCGCGCAACTCGCCCGTCCGCCGCCCCCCCTCCTCGGCCGCGGGTTCGAAGCGGACGCGGAAGAGCTCCACCAGCAGCGCCGCCAACTCCGGGTACGCCGCCAGGCCGCGCGCTGCGGAGACGCGCGACGGGATCGCGCCGATCTGAAAGGCGTAGTTGGCGTAGGAGCGGATGATGTCCACTTCGCGCCAGCGCAGCCCGGAGCGCAGCACCAGCGCGGCGAAATGATCGGAGGGTGTCTCCCCGGCGCGGGCGGCGAGCAGCGCCTCGGCGAGCAGCGGTGCGCGCTCCGCCGGAATCTGCTCCCCGGTATTGTTCTGCACCTTGAAGGAGTAGATCATGTGGGGCGCGAGCCCCTCCCCGGCGAGCGAGAAGGTGTCGACCTCGATCACCCGCAGCCCCGCGTAGTCGAGGATCGGCATGAAGTCCGAAAGCACCACGCGCCGCTCGCGGACGTAGAGCTGGAGCGCGGACATTGCGTCCCGCCCTTCCCGTGGCGGGAGCGGCCGGATGTCCACCGTCTC
>JBPCJG010000175.1:0-14288 GCA_051005515.1 Longimicrobiaceae bacterium | reverse complement strand
GCCGAGTTGCCCTCGAAGTCGATGTTCGCGATCGCGAGCCGGTTCCCCTCCCTTACGTTGAATGCCAGGCGATACGCCTGCGAATCTCCCGGCACGAGGGTGAGCGCCGTGTCGAGCGAGACGAGCTGGACCCCGCGTTTCGCGAGCAGATCGCGGATCATCTGCTCGGTACGGACCACCCGCTGGGGATCGAGCGGTTGGCGTGGCTCCCACCCGACGGTATCCCGAACCGTGCCAGCGCCGACCGATTCCAGGCCGGGAAAATTCGTGGAGGCGATCAGCGGCCGCTCCACCACCTCGACGACGAGCGTGGTTCCGGCGCCGGTTGGATCTCGCGAATACACGCGGACGTTCGCGAAGTCTCCGCTCGACATCAAGCGGCGGATGGCACGCTGGACGTCTACCGCCGTGATCGTCGCGCCGGCCGCGAGTCCGGCCGTTCCGCGGATCGTGTTCGCCGCGATCCTCCCATTGCCGCGCACCTCGACGCTGTCTACGGCCACCCCCGGATTCGGCGGCGGCGATTCCGCCACCGGCGGAGCGAGAGTGTTCGTCGCCGGCGGAGCGAGAGTGTCGGTCACCGGCGGGGGGATCGTGTCGGTCACCGGCGGGAGGATCGTGTCGGCGGCCGGCGGCGGCACCGGATCCTGCGCCGCGAGGCCGACGGACGCCAGCGGCCATGCGACGAGGGCGGCGGAAATCGCCGCCCTCATCGCCCCGGACCGCCGCGAGGGTCGCCGCAGACAACGTCCCGTGGTCACGTCTTCGAAGACGAGGGTACGTGGAAAATGAGCGACTCGCTGTCCTCTGCCACCGAAACCTCGATCTCCTCGCCCGCGGAAAACTCCGACATTAGGATCTTTTCCGAGAGTGGGTCTTCGAGGTAGCGCTGAATTGCCCTGCGCAGCGGCCGGGCGCCGTACTTCGCGTCGTAGCCGTGCTCCACGATGAACTCGACTGCCGCGTCCGTGAGCTTGAGCGTCAATTCCTCCTCTCCCAGGCGCGTGTCGAGGTCGCGGAGGAGGTTGTGCACGATCTCGCCGATCTGCTCGCGCGAGAGCGAATGGAAGACGATGGTGTCGTCGAGCCGGTTGATGAACTCCGGGTTGAAGGCGCGGTTGATCTCTTCCGTCACCTTTTCTTCCATGATCGCGAACTCCGACTCGTCCGAGGCGCTGTGGAAGCCGAGGCCCTTGCCCTTGCCGATGTCGCGGGCCCCCAGGTTTGAGGTCATGATGATGACCGTGTTCTTGAAGTCGATGACCCGGCCGTAGTTGTCCGTGAGGTGCCCCTCGTCGAGCACCTGCAGCAGAATGTTGAAGACGTCGGGGTGCGCCTTTTCGATCTCGTCGAGCAGGACCACCGAGTACGGCTTCCGGCGCACCGACTTGGTCAGCGTCCCCGAGTCCTCGTAGCCGACGTACCCCGGAGGGGCGCCGATCAGCCGCGATACGGAGAACTTTTCCATGTACTCCGACATGTCCACGCGGATCAGGGCGTTCTGGTCCGCGAAGAGGAACTCGGCGAGGGCGCGCGCAACCTCGGTCTTGCCGACGCCGGTGGGCCCGGCGAAGACGAACGAGCCGATCGGACGCTTCGGATCCTTGAGCCCCGCGCGCGACCGGCGGATGGCACGCGAGATGGCTTCGATCGCGCGGTCCTGCCCGACGACGCGCTTGTGCAGCTCGTCTTCCATCCCGATCAGCCGCGTAGTCTCCGCCTGCTTCAGTCGGGTGACGGGGATGCCGGTCCACCGCGAGATGATGAAGGAGATGTCGTCCTCGCTGAGCATCGGACGAACCAGCTTGCGCTCCTCCTCCCATTCGCGCTCGCGCGTGGCGATCGCTCCCTGCAGCTCCCGCTCCTTGTCGCGCAGCTGCGCGGCGCGTTCGAAGTCCTGGTCCCGGACCGCTTCGTCCTTGCGTCCCGCCAGCTCCTCCATCTCCCGTTTCAGATCCGCGACCTCGGGCGGCGGGACCTGCGTCGCCAGCCGCGCGCGCGCGCCCGCTTCGTCGATCACGTCGATCGCCTTGTCGGGAAGGAAGCGGTCGGTGATGTAGCGCTCGGAGAGCTTGACCGCGGACTCGAGCACGGGCTCGGGGATGTCGACGCGGTGGTGCTCCTCGTAGTGGCCCTTCAGGCCCTGGAGGATTTGGATCGCCTCCTCCACCGTCGGCGGTTCGACCACCACCGTCTGGAAGCGCCGCTCGAGAGCTCCGTCCTTTTCGATGTACTTGCGGTACTCGTTCAGCGTCGAAGCGCCCACGCACTGCAGCTCGCCCCGCGCCAGCGCGGGCTTCAGCATGTTGGAAGCGTCGATCGCTCCCTCGGCCGCTCCGGCGCCGACCAGCGTGTGCAGCTCGTCGATGAAGAGGATGATCTGCTTGTTCTGCGAGATCTCGTTCATCACCGCCTTGAGCCGCTCCTCGAACTGGCCGCGGTATTTGGTCCCCGCGATGACCGCCGCCATGTCGAGGGAGAGCACGCGGTAGTCGCGCAGCGAATCGGGGCAGTCGCCGTTGGCGATGAGCTGCGCCAGCCCCTCCACGATGGCCGTCTTCCCGACGCCGGGCTCACCGATCAGCACCGGGTTGTTCTTCTTGCGGCGGGAAAGGATCTCCATCACGCGCTCGATCTCTTCGGCCCTGCCGATCGTCGGGTCGAGCTCACCCTCGCGGGCCAGCTCGGTGAGATCTCGGCAGAAGTGGTCGAGTGCCGGAGTTTTGGACTTCTTGTCGCCCTTGGCCGATCCGGAAGGAGTGGACGGCACCGCACCCTCCTGCGATCCGGCCGGGTCGCTGCCGAGCAGCTTGCGGGTTTCGCGGCGGGCGTCTTCGAGCGTGACCCCTAGCTTGCCGAGCACGTCGGCGGCGATCCCCTTCTCCTCGCGCAGCAGTCCGAGCAGCAGGTGCTCGGTGCCTACGTACGAGTGGTTCAGCTCGCGTGCTTCGGCCATCGCGAACTCGAGCACCTTCTTGGCGCGCGACGTATACGGGAGCTCGCCGAGGGCGATCGTCGCCTTGCCGCGCCGCACCGCTTCCTCGACCTGCTGCTGCACCTGTTCGAGATCGACGGCCAGGTTGCCCAGGACCGCCGCGGCGACACCCTCGCCCTCCCGGATCAGGCCCAGCAGGATGTGCTCGGTCCCGACGTAGTCGTGCTGCAGTCGGATGGCCTCCTCGCGAGCCATGGCGAGAACCTTCCGTACACGATCGGTGAAGTTGTAGTTCATCGGGTCAGACTCGCGTTCGAAAAAGCGGGCCGGGAAGGGTGGTCAGGTCGGGAGGTCGCCCCCGGCGGCCGGATCGCCCTCGCCCGCGAGGGTGCTGCGGACATACGTCGCGCGGTAGGTATCTTCCTCCCCGTCGGGGAGCGGCTGCTCCGCCAGCCGGTGGAGGTGCGCGGTCTGAGCGAATATCATGATGCGGTTGAGCGTGTATACACGGAGGTTGGGGAGAAGTTTCAGGCCCACGCCGAGCCGAACTCCGCTCAACAGGTTCATCGTTTCGTCGAACGAAAGCGAGCGCGCGTGGCGGAGCAGTCCGTACGCGCGCCACACCTTGTCCTCGATCACCGTGGGGGCGTCGCGCAGCAGCACCGAGCGCGCCTGGCTCTCGTAGTTGATCACCTGTCCGACGATGTTCTGCAGGTGTTCGATCAGGTCCGCTTCGGTCTTGCCGAGCGTGGTCTGATTCGAGATCTGGAAGAAGTTGCCCACCACCTCCGACCCCTCCCCGTAAAGACCCCGGAAAGTCAGGCCCATCTGAGCGATCCCCTGGAGCACCTTGCCGATCTCCTGCGTCAGCACCAGCGCCGGCAGGTGGATCAGCACCGAGGCGCGCAGACCGGTCCCCACGTTGGTGGGACACGACGTCAGGTAGCCGAACTCCGGATGGAAGGCGTACGGCAGGCGGTGACCCAGCTCGTCGTCCAGATGCTCGACCTTGCGCCAGGCGTCGAGCAGGCGGAAGCCTCCGAGCAGCGCCTGGAGCCGCAGGTGATCTTCTTCGTTGACCATCACGCCGAGAGACTGCGCCCGCGCGAGCAGGAGCGCAGTGTCGGAGTTCGGCTCGCCGTCCTCTTCTCCGGTCAGCTCGCGGCTGACCAGATGCCGCTCGAGCAGGAGGCGGCGGTCGGTCGCGTCGAGCGTCGGCAGGAGCAGCGTGGTGCCGTCTTCGAACAGCTCGGTACCCGCGGCCGCTTCCTGCGCCAGCCCCAGCACCGCGCGCCGATCTTCCGGGGTGCTCTGCGGGCCGAAGCGGTATCCCTGCAGATTGCGCGCGAGTCGGATCCGCGTGGACAGTACGATGTCGGAGGAGGCGCCGTTCGCCTCCAGCCAGTCGAGACCCGTATCCGGGATGAGGCCGCTCATCTGATCAACCGTCCGAGGGCGTCTGTTCGAGCCGGCGGATCTGGTCGCGAAGAGCTACCGCCTGCTCGAAATCCTCTCCTTCGACGGCGACCTCCAGCCGGCGCCGCAGACCCGCGAGATGGGCCGCGCGATCAATTTCCTCCGCGTCGGCCGTGTACATCTTGCCGGTGTGTTGAGTGCTTCCGTGCAGCTTGCGCAGGATGCCGCGCAGGTGCTGGTCGAACTCGGTGTAGCAGTCCGGGCACCCCAGCCGTCCGGTGCGTTTCAAATCGCGCAGCGTCGTGGCGCAGAAGGAGCACGCACCGGCGCTCTGCGCCGAGGAAGCTCCCTTACCCATTTCGGCGAGAAAGTCGGCGAGCATCGCGCTGCCGCCCTGCATCCCCGACTCCAGGCCCTGTTCCGACGCGCAGGCGTCGCAGAGATGGATGGTGCGCATCTCGTTCTGCTCCACCTGGGTCAGGTGGATGCTGGCTTCGCGCTCCCCACAACTCTCGCACTGTTGCATGCCGCTGGCGGTTCGATTCGTGACGTCAGAGGGAGACGGAAACCGGGTCCGCCGGCCGCGCCGTTGCGTCGTGCAGGCGCCCGCTCTCGAGGCACAGCGTCCGGTCCGCGCGTCGGGACAATTCCCGGTTGTGCGTGACGAGGATGATCGCCGCGCGGTGGGCGCCGCTGACCCGAAAGAAGAGGTCGTGGAGCCGCTCCGCCGTTTCCGGATCAAGGTTGCCCGACGGTTCGTCCGCGAGAATCACGCGCGGCTCCGTCACCAGCGCCCGGGCGACGGCCACGCGCTGCTGCTCCCCCCCGGACAACTCCGCCGGCTTGTGACTCGCCCGCGGCGCGAGCCCCACCTCCGTGAGGACCGCCAGAGCTTGCTGTTTTGCGAGCCGCTCCCCCTCCCCCGCGATGAGCAGGGGCATCATCACGTTCTCCAGTGCGGTGAACTCCCGGAGCAGATGATGGAATTGGAAGACGAAGCCCACCTCCCGGTTGCGCAGCCGTGCGAGCCCCGCTTCTCCCTGCTCGTGGAGGGGACGACCCGCCAATCGTACGTGGCCGGAGGTCGGACGGTCCAGTCCGCCGATCAGGTGCAGCAGCGTCGACTTCCCCACCCCGCTTTGTCCGACGATCGCTACCGATTGGCCGCTTCGCACCTCGAGGTCCACGCCGTCGAGCACCTGCAGCGGGCGCCCGTCCCCGCCGACGTACGTCTTCGAGACGCCCTGCACTTCCACCGCCGGCGGAACCGACTCCTCGCCTTTCCAGAGCTCACTCATGGCGAATGGCGTCGAGCGGAAGCAGCCGGGCGGCCTGCCGTGCCGGGTAGACGGTAGCGAGAAAGGAGATCAGCACGCTGGCGCCGACGATCGCCACGACATCCGGCCAGTCCAGCGCCACGGGGAGTCGATCGACGAAGTATACGTCGCCGGGAATGCGGATGAACTCGTAACGGTCGATCAGCCAGGTGAGGAGGAGCCCCCCCGCGGCCCCCAGGGCCGAACCGACCAAGCCGATCACCAGCCCCTGGAGCATGAAGACGCGGAGCACCCGTCGCGAGGTCAGGCCCATCGACTTCAAGATGCCGATCTCCCTCGTCTTGTCGGTCACTACCATCACCAGCGTCGAAACGATGTTGAACGCCGCTACGATCACGATCAGCGTGAGGATCACCGCCATCGCGATCTTTTCCAGCTTCAGTGCCGAGAAGAGCGCCGCGTTCATGTCTTTCCAGTCTTCCGCCCGGTAGGGGAAACCCAGTTCGTCGGCGATGCGGCGGGAGACCACGTCCGCCTGCATCGGGTCGGGGGTGCGGACCTCGAGTCCCGACACTGCCGATCCGAGCCGCGTCAATTCCTGCGCCGCCTCGAGCGAGGTGTACATGAACTTGTTGTCGTACTCGTACATACCCGTTTCGAAACGGCCGACGACCTCGAATTTCCGGATCGGAGGCATCAAACCGCCGAGGGGCGTGACCTGGACGCCCTGCAGCGAGATCACGTCCACCACATCGCCGCTGAAGAGCCCGAAGCGGTCCGCCAGGTCCCTGCCCACCAGCAGCGGCGGGAAGCCCGAGCGCGTGTCGCCCAGAGTGAAATCCCCCGCCCGGATGCGCGCGGAGATGTCGGTGACCGGCGCTCCCGGCGCGTCGGGATCGATGCCGCGCAGGATCGCGAACTCGTTGTACCCCGCCTGGTTGTGCAGTCCCACCTCGGTGTGGATGAAGGGCGCGGCGGCGGCCACGCCGGGGGTGCCCCGCACCCGCTCGGCGACCGCCGGCCAGTCGTCCATCCGCATCGCTTCCCCGTAGGTGGTCACCCAGATGTGCGGATTGGTCCCGAGGATCTTGGTTTGCAGATCGTTCTGCAACCCCGTCATTACCGCGATCACCACGATCAGCGCCATCACCCCGATGGCCACGCCGGCGATGGAGATGAGGGTGATCAGCGACAGAAAGCGCGTCCCCCGCCGCGAGGCGAGGTAGCGCCGCGCAATTCGCCACTCGAGCCCGGACGCGCCGTTCGGCCGGGGCTGCCGCGGAGGAGGCGCGGCCGCCACGGCGTCGGTCGGTTCCGCGGAGCGCTCGGCGACGGAGCTCACACCGGCCTCATCGTGGGGAAAAGGATCACGTCGCGGATCGAGGGCTGATTCGTGAGCAGCATCACGAGCCTGTCGATGCCGATGCCGACACCGCCGGTGGGGGGCATGCCGTACTCCAGCGCTCGGAGATAGTCCTCGTCGAGCACCTGCGCCTCCTCGTCTCCCTGCTCGCGCAGCCGCGCCTGAGCGGCGAAGCGTTCCCGCTGGTCGAGCGGATCGTTCAACTCACTGAAAGCGTTCGCCAGCTCCCGCCCTGCGGCCACCAGCTCGAAGCGCTCCACGAGCAGCGGATTGCCCCGCTTCGGCTTGGCCAGCGGAGACAATTCCCTCGGGTGGTCGGTGACGAAGGTGGGCTGCCGCAGCTCGGGCTCGACCCGCTGCTTGAAGAGCTCGTCCAGGAGCTGGGGACGCGTCAGCGAGACGGGATCTCCGCCCGAGTTGGCAACGTGAGCGGCGAGGTCGGCGTCGTCCAATCCCTCGACGTCGATTCCGCCGAGGGTCCGCAGCCCCTCCAGAAAGGAAAGGCGCTGGAAGGGGGGCGTGAAATCCAGCGTCTCGTCTCCGAACCGGACGCTCCGCTCCCCGCCCGCCGCTTCGACTGCCGCGGCCATGAGGCGCTCGGTACGTCCCATCATCACCTCGTAGTCCGCGAACGCTTCGTAGAACTCCAGCATGGTGAATTCGGGGAAGTGGGTGCGATCGATCCCCTCGTTGCGAAAATCCTTGGCGATTTCGTACACGCGCTCCAGTCCCCCGACGATCAAACGCTTCAGGTACAGTTCGTCCGCGATCCGCAGGTAGAGCGGCAGATCCAACGCATGGTGGTGCGTCGTGAACGGCCTCGCCGAAGCACCTCCGTAGATCGGCTGCAGCACCGGCGTTTCGACTTCCACGTAGCCGAGCGCGTCCAGCTCCCGCCGCAAGGCGGACACGACGCGCGCCCGCGCAACGAACACCTCACGTACCTCCGGGTTGACCGCGAGGTCCGCGTAGCGCTGCCGGTACCGCCCCTCGACGTCGGCGAAGCCGGAATGGACGACGCGCTTTCCGCTGTCGGCGTCGATCTCCTCCTTGCCGAACGGCAGGGGGCGGAGCGACTTGGCCAGCAGCGTCACCTCGGCCACTCGCACCGTCACCTCGCCCGTGCGGGTGCGGAACAGGGTCCCCTCCGCGCCGATCCAGTCCCCCAGGTCGAGCAGGGCGAGCAGATCCCAGGTCTCGTCCTCGACCTCGTCGCGGCGGAAGTAGAGCTGGATGCGGCCGTCGCGATCGGCGAGGTGGGCGAACACACTTCGTCCCATCTCCCGTTTGGCGACGATGCGCCCCGCCACCCGCACGATTCGCTCGACGCTCTGGTCGTCGCTGAACGCTTCCAGGGCTTCGCGGCTGGAGTCCGTGCGCTCAAAATGGTACGCGAAAGGCTCGATTCCCCGCTCGCGCAGCGCCTCGAGCTTGGTGAGCCGGTCGCGGGTGAGGCGGTCGGACGACTCGGTCATGCTGCGCTACCGAACTCGCGCAGGTAGGCGTGGATGAAGGGATCGAGGTCGCCGTCCATTACCCGCCCCACGTCCGTCACCTTCAATTCGCTGCGGTGATCGTTGACCATGGTGTACGGCTGGAACACGTACGAGCGGATCTGGCTCCCCCAGCCGATGTCGGTCTTGGTGGACTCCAGCTTGGCCTTCTCCACTTCCTGTTCCTCCAGCGCGCGCTGGTAGAGCGCCGCCCGCAGCATCTTCATCGCCGTCGCGCGGTTCTTGTGCTGCGAGCGCTCCTGCTGGCAGGCCACCACGATCCCGCTCGGCAGGTGCCGGAGGCGGACGGCGCTGCTGGTCTTGTTGACGTGCTGTCCACCGGCTCCGGAAGCCCGGTACACCTCCATCTCCACGTCCTCGTCGCGGATCTCGATCTCGATGGTATCGTCTACCGAGGGGTAGATGAAGACCGACGCAAAGGAGGTGTGGCGACGACCCTGCGAGTCGAAGGGGGAGATGCGCACGAGGCGGTGTACCCCGCGCTCGGCTCGCAGATATCCGTACGCATACGGCCCGCGAATCTCCAGCGACACCGATTTGATGCCGGCCTCGTCGCCCTCGAGCCGATCGAGGAGCTCGACGTCGTAGTCGTGTTCCCCGGCCCAGCGCACGTACATGCGCAGCAGCATCTCGGCCCAGTCCTGCGACTCCGTGCCTCCCGCACCGGGATGGATCGTGAGGATGGCGTCGCGCCCGTCGTCGGGACCGCGCAGCATGTTCTGCAGCTCGAGCCGGGCGAGCTCCTCGCCCAGCCGATCGACCTCGCCGGCCCACTCTTCCCGCAGCGCCGCATCGGGTTCGGCTTCGAGCAGCTCCCCGAACTCCAGCAGCTCGGCTGCCTTGGTCGAGAGCCGGGTCCAGGGGTCCACCCACGCTTTCAGGGCGTTGGTTTCGGCGATGATCTCCTGGGCAGCGTCGGAGTCGTTCCAGAACTCGGGGCGCGCCATGCGCGCCTCGAGCTGTGCGATCTGCTCCTGCTTGGCGGCGACGTCAAAGAAACCCCCTTAGCTCTTCGAGCCGGTCGCTGTGTTCGCGCAGGGCCTGCAGTCGGTCGGTGCTGTCCATGGATGATTGGCGGTACGCAAAAACAATGGAGGCCGCCCGCTGCGGACGGCCTCGAACCCGAACGATACCCGAGGGCGCGGGGCCGCGCAAGCGCCGGTCGAGGGCGCGATTCAGAAGATCGGCTGACCCCGCGCGAGGATGTCGTTCAACGCGTCCCGAAAGTGCGGCGTGCCGCGCGCAGTCTCCAGGCCCACCTGATCGACGTACTCCTCCCAGCTCTTGCGGATCTCGTCGCGGAACTCCGTCTTGAGCGAGCCGTCGCGGAGCGCTTCTTCCCGCCGTTCGGGGTGATAGGTGATGATGTCGGAGACGAGTGCCCGGGCGAGACGGCGTGCTTTGGCTCCCGGATCGGCAGAGCCGAACCGGAAAGGGGCGAGCCCGGCGGGGGCGCCGCTCTTCTGCGGAGGGGAAGGCGGTGGAGTCGGTGCTCGCGGCGCCGACGGTAGTTGCGACGCAGGCGGCGGCGACGACGTCGGTGGGGTCGGCGAGAAGATATTGCGGGGCGGCGGCGGAGCGGGCGGAGTCGTCGGGGGAGGAGCCGCAGCGGCCGGCGGTGACGGCGGCCGTTCGGGCGACGCGGCCGGGGGCGCCGGTTCCGGCCGATCCGCCGCGTCGGGAAGCACTTCGAAGACGCCCCGGCAGACGGAGCAGCGGGTACGCACCCCACCGGCGGGCACCTTCTGCGGGTCCACGCGGAAAACGGTTTCGCAGTGGGGGCAGGTGATGTTCATCGGCTCGGAATGCGGAATGCGGCGCTCAGATCGCTTCGGGATCGACCGGCGTCAGCGGAGCGCTGCGGCGGTCGACGCGGAACACGGACCCGGGGATGGTCTTGGCGTATGCCTTCATCTCGGTGGCCAGTTCGCTCACCTGTCCAACATGCTCGAAGCGCCGAACCAGATTGCTCACCACACCGATCGACAGTGTCATCAGGGGCACCGCGTACAGCTCACCGCGGCGGTCCTTGCCCTCAAAGTGACCGCGCACCCGGTCCTCGGGCGAGTACTGCAGCGGGATCAATTCATCGAACACCGCCAGCACCTCTTCGCAGCAGCGCTCGTGGTCCTCGTAGGGAACGATGAAGACGAAGTCGTCACCGCCGATGTGACCGACGAAACCGCGCGAAGACCGCCCGCGGATCACGTCGCGGAGGATCCGCGACAGGATCAGGATGACGCGGTCACCGTGATTGTACCCGTAGCGGTCGTTGAATTCCTTGAAGTGGTCCAGATCGGCGTAGCAGAAGGCGAACGATTCGCCCCTGTCGAGCCGGTCCTGAAGGGCACGCTCGATCTGCACGGTGCCGGGGAGCCGCGTCGTGGGATGCACGCTGACGTCGCGCTCCGCCCGGCGCAGCGCCATCCGCATCCGCAGGTCCCCCTCCCGCTTCGGAAACCGGCCGCCGACCACCTCGTCCGCCCCCGCGAGCAGCGCTTCGGCCGCGGCCTCCTCCGAGGGACCTTCAACATAGGCGATCACGGGGACGACCGCGGTGAACGGCTCCGCCTTGAGGGCGCGACACGTCCGCAGCGCCTCCTGCGACGGCTCCGAAGTGTCCAGGAAGATCGCTTCGGGGTAGGCGCGGCTCACCCGGGCGAGCAGTTCCTCGGAGGTTGCGACATCCACGACCGAGCGAGAGTCGTCGGCGGCAAAGGTGCGCAGCGTTGCGGGTGGAGGTCGCCCGTGGGGCGAGAAGTGGAGGATCGCGCGTGCGGGCATCTACCGGGGCACCGGGGGCTCCGGCCGGAGCGAGAGCGGGCGCGGGATTCTAGCCGCCTCGGGGCGTTCGGTCAACCGAACGGACAGATCCGCGACAGGCATCCGGCGCCGGTGTAGAGCTCGCGGTGCTGGATTACCGTCCTGTACCGCCGAACCGACGCTACCGAGGCGCGGCCCGGCGCAGCGTAAACATTGTGATCTCCGGGATGGCGTTGATCCGGATCGGGGCATCGCTGAAACCGATCCCGCGGTTCACGTACAGCCGGTTTCCGGGTTGCCCGAATTTCTCCTCGGCCCAGCCGTCGATGGGGAGATCGCTCTCCTTGATCAGCCTCATCCAGCTCCAGGAGGGCAAGAACGGGAGACGCGCCTGTCCGCCATGGGTGTGGGCTGCCACGGCGATCGGAGCGGTTCCGGCGGGGAACGGCGGGAACGAGCGTGGGTTGTGCATGAACACGAACCGCGCGGCGTCCTCCGGCATTCCGGCGATCGCCGCGGCCGGCTTGGCATCGTTGGCCCACTCCGAGCCTATCCCGACGAGATACAGAGGGGTAGCGCCACTCCCGCTGGTGAGCGACAAAGGGACGGCTTCGTTGTGGAGCACCCGCACCCCGGTTCTTTCCAGTGCGGCCTCGAGTCGCTCGGCGACCCTTTCATTCTTGGGGTCCTCCAGCAGATCCATCGAATAGTCGTGGTTGCCGAGCACGGCGAAGGTGGGTATCCCCGCGGCCGTCAGCGGATGCACCAGTCCCGTGGCCTCTGCGACGATCGGATCCAGCCGCTCGTCGGGCATGTAAACGAAGTCGCCTACGATCAGCACAGCCGCGGGGCGCTCTTCGATCAGCCGGTCCACGATGCGCTCGATCGTGCGGGTATTGGCCCACCACATCCCGATCTGGAAATCGGCAATTACGGCGATCCGCCTTCCTTCCCACGCGGGAGGAAGATGGGGCAACTCCACCACCTCCTCTTCAGTATCGATCAGTCGCGGCTCGATCGCCACACCCCATAGAAGCAGCAGCAGGACGAGCACCAGCAAGCCGCCGCCAATGTACTGGATCCATTTCATCTCAAGCTCCACTTGCGGGAGCACGCGCTCGATGGCGCGACTTCGATCTGCATTTCAGTAAAATACGCGTGGTGGCAAGCGGTCCTTTCTACGGTGCCGCTCACGATCCTTGAGCGTCGCCATCAACCCGCCAGCGCCGCCGCGGCGTACCAGACGCCGAAAAGCAGGCTCCCCGCGCCGAACGCCGGCACCAGCGCTTCGATCCGGCGGCCCCGGGCGCCGCGCGCGATCGCGGACCCGAACACGGCGGAAACCGCCGCCATCGAGAATGCGGTGGCGGCAGCAAAGAGCAGCAGGGCCAGGGTCGCCGCCCCGCGTCCGGGGACCGCGGCGACCAGCAGCACGCCCGCGCCCGCCGATCCGCCGATCCCGTGCACCAGCCCGATCCCGAACGCGGCCAGCGGTGTGCGGCCCACCCGCTCCGCGTGGCCGTGCCGATGGGTCACCGGGTGCGCACCCCCTGAGGGGTGTTCGTGCACGTGGGGATGCGCGTGCGTCTTTCCCTCATGCTCGTGCGAGTGCGAATGGAGCGTGCCGCGCCGCCAGCGCAGCAGCAGCCGGAGAGCGAGCAGGACGATGAGGAGGCCGACGGCCACCTCGGCGGCCCGCTGGACCACCTCCGGAAGGAACCGCTCCAGCAGCACGATCGGCAGCCCGAACGCGACCAGCGTCGTCGCGTGCCCGAGCCCCCAGAACATGCCGAGCGCCCCCGCTCTGCGGGCACCGGCGCGGCGGTCCCCTTGGCCGAGCACCAGCGTGGAGAGAGCCGTCAGGTGGTCCGGATCGGTGGCGTGGCGCAGACCGAGCAGGACGGCAACGAAGAACGCCATTGTGACGCTCCCCCCCCCGAGCCGGACCAGCCATTCGTCGAAGCCGAACATCAAACGATCTCCACCAGCTCGCGCAGCACGTGGTAGGCGCTCGCCTGCGCTTCCTGGATACGGGGGATGTGCTCGGAGCGGCTGACGATCACGTGGTCGGCCAGGCGCTCCTCCGCCACCCGGCCGCCGTCGTATCCGACCATCGCGATGCTCCCCAGCCCCCGCTTGCGCGCCTCGGCGAGTGCGGCGATCACGTTGCGGGAGTTGCCGCTGGTCGAGAGCGCCACGACTACGTCGCTCTCTTTTCCGTACGCGATGATCTGTCGCGAGAAGAGCGCGTCCGTCCCGATGTCGTTGGCGATCGCGGTCAGAATCGCGGCGTCCTCGGTGAGATCCAGCGCCGGCCGTGCCGGCAACCCGGTTGGAGGCGTACGGAAGTCGGCGACGATGTCGCTGGCGTCGGTGGCCGAGCCGCCGTTGCCGAGGGCGAGCAGCACACCGCCGGCGGCGAAGCTGGAGCGCAGCGTTGCCGCGGCCGCGTGCAGAGCTTCGCGGTTTTCCGTCAGCGTGTGCTCGCGCAGCTCCCCTACCTCCTCCGCCTTGAGCCGCACCGAGCGGCGGACGTCGTCGAGCACGCTGTCGAGATCGTCTTCCTGCTGCCCGAGGAAGGGGTAGAGGAAATTGGAGGCGCCGGTGTCGTGGACGGGTCGTGCGTCGCGTCCCCGCAGGAGACCCGGGTGGTCGAAGAAGACGTGGACCAGCTCCCAGAGGATGTGGTAGAGCGTTTCCGCCAGCTCCTGGCGCACGAAGGGGTCGCCGCTCGGCGGGTCGAAGTCCCAATCCGCCCCCGCGGCGGAGAACGCGATGGTGAGACAGCCGCGCTCGCGCAGCATGGCGAGCGCGGCTGTTGTCTCGGCGTCGCCGCTACCCGTGCCGAAGACGATGGCCATGTCGCCCGATCTGGCGAGCAGCTCGGCCTGGTGCGGGAGCGCACCTCCTTCCCCGGTCATCGCGAGAGCGGGCAAGGCGCGCTTGCCGACGATGACGGGGTGGACGAACTCCACGGCTACGTGCCGCGCGTCGGAACGCGCCGCGGGCGTGCCGCCCAG
>JBPCJG010000174.1:0-3828 GCA_051005515.1 Longimicrobiaceae bacterium | reverse complement strand
ATGAGCGTGCGACCGAAGCGGGCGAGCTCTTCGCGTTGCTCGCCGACCGCACGCCGGCCGCGGACGCGGAGCTCCCCGACACGGGCATGGGGCGCGAGGTGGACCGCGCGGTGTCGGCGCCGCTCGTCGTCACCCCGGAGTACGGCACCCGCTCCTCGACCGTGCTGACGCTCGACGACGACGGGTGCGTCGACTTCGTCGAACGCAGCTTCGGGCGGGCGGGCGAGCCGCTCGCGACGGCGGAGTATCACTTCGCGATCGCCGGGGATCCCGCCTGAGCGAGCCGCTCCTTTCCGTCGTGGTCCCTACGCTGAACGAGGCAGGAGAGATCGGCGCGGCGCTCGAAGCGCTGCAACCCCTCCGCGAGCGCGGGGCGGAGGTGATCGTGGTGGACGGCGGGAGCGCGGACGGGACAGCGAAGCTCGCGGCGCCGCTCGCCGACCGGGTGCTGACGTCGGAAGCGGGGCGGGCGCGCCAGCAGAACGCGGGAGCGCGGGAGGCACGCGGGGAGATCCTCCTCTTCCTGCACGCCGACACGCGCCTGCCGTTGGGGTCGGACGGGTTGATCCTGGAGGGGTTGGCGGGGAGCGGGCGGGGGTGGGGGCGCTTCGACGTGCGGCTGAGCGGAGCGCACCCGGCGCTGCGGGTGGTCGAGCGGATGATCTCCTGGCGCTCCCGGCTCACCGGGATGGCGAGCGGCGATCAGGCGATCTTTGTGCGCCGTCCGCTCTTCCATTCAGTTGGCGGCTTCCCGGAGATCCCGCTGATGGAGGATCTGGCGCTTTCCCGGGCGCTGAAGCGCCTCGGTCCGCCACTCTGCCTGCGGGAGAGGGTGACCACCTCCAGCCGCCGCTGGGAGCGCGGGGGGATCGCCCGCACCATCCTGCTGATGTGGCGGCTGCGGCTCGCCTACTACCGGGGAGCCGATCCCGCCGAGCTGGCGGAGCGCTACCGCGCGGACGATTGACTGCGGAGTCCGGAAACCAGCGGCCCCCTCCCTTGCTGAGGGGAGGGGGCCGCGGCCGACGTCACGTCGAACTACGCGTGCGGCGCTTCGTCGCCCCAGACGTCCTCCAGCCGCGCGTCCCGCCCGCAGTTGAAGCGGTAGAACTTGTAGCGGAGCGGATTCTTCTGGTAGTAGTTCTGGTGGTACTCCTCCGCCGGGTAGAACGCCGGCGCCTTGACGATTTCCGTCACCACCGGCTCGTCGAAGCGCGCAGCGACACGCCGCTTCGAGGCCTCCGCCAACCGCTTCTGTTCCTCGCTCCGATAAAAGATGCCGGTACGGTACTGGCTGCCGTGATCGCAGAACTGCGCGTTGGCGGTGAGCGGATCGACGTTGTGCCAGAAGACGTCCAGCAGCTTCTCGTACGACACCCTGTCGGGGTCGTAGATCACCTCGACGGCTTCCGCGTGTCCGGTGCCTCCGGAGGACACCTGTTCATACGTTGGGTTCTCGACCCGGCCGCCGGTGTATCCCGAGGTGGTCGAGATCACGCCGTCCAGCTCGTCGTAGGGGGGTTCCATGCACCAGAAACAGCCGCCCGCAAAGGTGGCCTTGGCGTACGGCGGACCGTCGGCCAGAGAAGCGGCAGTCGGCGTCGTGGTCGCGTCGCTCGACGCGCCGTTCGCAAGCGCGGTGCGGACTGCCAGGAAGACGCCGCCGAGGAGCAGCAGCGTCAGCAGCAGGTAGGGTTTGCCTCGTATCATCGTCCATCCTCCGGTTGTGTTCTGAAGTCGTCTACCCATAAGGGTATACGCACGAATCAGCGCGTTCGGTTGTACGCCGCCGCGGGCGGAAACGTTTCGCCTGCGCCGGATCTTCGGCGCGCTCCAGCGGGCTCCGCGTCCGCCGCCCAGCTTTCCCAGCCCATCGGCAGATGTTCGGCCTCGTCGATGTCGCGCAACGCAGGCAGCAGGGCGGGCTCGATGCCGACTTCCCGCAGCCGTGCCACCGTCCGCGGCAGCACCTCGGACGTGCTCCAGGGAATCCCGCGGAAGAGGTCCGGTACCACGTGGCGCAGCCCGAGAAGCCAGTACCCGCCGTCCTCGGCGGGACCGAGCACCGCGGGGTGCCCCTCGAGGGCCGCGAAGCCCCGTTCCAGCAGCGCCGAGGTGAGCCCGGGGAGATCCGACCCCACGATCACCACCCGCCCGTAACCAGCAGCGAAGGCGGAGCCGAACGCACGTTCCATCCGTTTTCCCAGATCGCCCTCCGGTTGGGGGAGGTAGCCCGGCCCCTGGCCGAGCCAGGCGCGCACCTCGTCGCCGGCTTCCGGGGGCGTGTAGTGGATCCGCAGGTCGGCGGACGCGACCCGCTGCGCTTCCCGCAGCGCGTGCTCGGCGAGGCGGCGGTAGACCCGCAGTGCCGCGGCGGCGCCCACTTCCGCCGCGAGCCGCGTCTTGACCTCGCCGGGCCGCGGCGCCCGGACGAACAGGAGGAGCGCTCTCCGTGCTCCGTACTGATCATGCTGCAAGTGATTCTGCATCAACTCTTTACGTACGACCCGCCAGGGGGATATGTTGTCGCTTTCGACGCGGCTCCCACCGATCTGAATCCGTGTTCTCGAACGACGGTTCCTCCGCTCCCACCCACCTTTCCGTCCGGGCGATTTCTCTGGCGGGTGCGGCGCTCGTGGGGGCGGCGTGGAAGCTCGACGCGCTGCGGCGTGACCGCCGCGCCGCGCGCATGCACCGCGTGGCGATCGAGCTGCTGCTGAACGCGCTGCAGGCGGACGACGCCGTCACGGGGCGTCACTCGCGCCGGGTCGCCGACCTTGCCGACGCACTGGCCGACCAATTCCGCATGAACCGCCGGGAGCGGGCGACGCTGCGGGTCGCAGCACTCCTGCACGACATGGGCAAGGTGGACGACCGCTTCTTCCACATCATCCACTCGCGCGACCCGCTCACTCCGGAGCAGCGCGCCGAGATGGAAGGTCATCCCGGCCACGGCGCCGATATCCTCGAGCCGCTGGAAGCGATCCACCCCGGGATCCGGGAGATCGTCTCGTCGCACCACGAATGCTGGGACGGCAGCGGCTATCCGCAGGGGCGCGCGGCCTCGGAGATCCCGCTCGGAGCGCGCATCATCGCGCTCGCCGACGTGTTCGACGCGATCACGCAGCCGCGCGCGTACCGAGATCCGGTCGAAATTCCCGTGGCGCTGGACCACCTGCGGCAGGGGGCACACAGCAAATTCGACCCGCAGCTCGTGGAATTGATCGCCACTCCCCGCGTCTGGACGCGGTGGGCCCGCATCGCGCGCAGGGGGCTGCGGGACGAACGCTCCCAGGAGGACGAGCCGGCACCCGCCAGCGGCTGACCGGCGGCGCCGCGACCGCGCCCCCCGCGGCTACAATTCGATCTGCGTCCCCAGTTCCACCACGCGATTGGGCGGGATGCGGAAGAAGGCGGTGGCCCCCGCCGCGTTCTGCGACATCAGCGCGAACAGGTTGTCGCGCCACACCGACATTCCGTGCTCCTTGTTCGCGATCAGCGTCTCCCGCCCCAGGAAGAAAGACGTGCGGCCGAGCTGGAACGCTCCGCCGCAGTCGTCGCACCGCTCCAGGAGCGCCGGGATGTCCGGATCTTCCGCGAAGCCGTAGTGGGCGATCATGCGGTAGACGTTTTCTCCGAGCGGTTCCACCTCGAGCCGGTCCTCGGCGGTCACGTACGGGATCTCCCGCGTGACTACGGTTAGGAAGACGATGCGCTCGTGCAGCACCTGGTTGTGCTTCAGGTTGTGCAGCAGCGCCGGCGGGGTTCCGCCGCGGTTGCCGTTCATGAAGACCGCCGTCCCCCGCACCCGGTGCGGCGGGTTGTTGG
>JBPCJG010000173.1:0-7503 GCA_051005515.1 Longimicrobiaceae bacterium | reverse complement strand
ACCCGGCCGCGGCGGCCGCGCTCCTGGTGCGCCAGCTCACCTCCCCGGTGCGCTGGGCCGAGTCGATGCGGACGCTGCTGGATCTGGGGGTGACACGCTTCGTCGAAGTAGGACCTGGCAACGTGCTCACGGGGCTGCTCCGCCGTATCGACCGTTCGGCGACCGCGACCGGCGTCGGCACGGCCGCCGAAGTCGAGGCGCTGCTGGAGGCGGCATGACGGGCGAGCTGAGCGGCCAGGTGGCGCTGGTGACCGGCGGATCGCGCGGCATCGGCCTGGAGATCGCGCACGAGCTCGCCCGCGCCGGAGCCCGGCTCGCCGTGGCGTCCCGGAACGTCGAAGAGGCATCGCAGGCCGCCCGGTCGCTGCCGGGCGACGGACACGCCGGCTTTGCCGCCGACGTGGCGGACGCGGAGGCGGTCGGCGCCCTGATCGAGCGGGTGGAGGACGAGATCGGCCCTCTCGAGATCCTGATCAACAACGCGGGCATCACCCGCGACAACGTCCTCATGCGGCTCAAGGACGAGGATTGGGACGCGGTGCTCGATACCAACCTGCGCGGGGCATTCAACACGCTGCGCGCCGCGTCTCGAGGGATGATGAAGCGTCGCTCCGGCTCGGTCATCAACATCAGCAGCGTGGTCGGGATCGTCGGCAACCGCGGTCAGACGAACTATGCGGCTTCGAAGGCAGGGCTGATCGGGCTCACCAAGGCGGCGGCGAAGGAGCTGGCGTCCCGGCGGATCCGGGTCAACGCGGTGGCGCCGGGATACATCGCGACCGAGATGACGGCGGGGCTTTCCGACGAGGCCCGCGCCACCCTGGAATCGCAGATCGCACTCGGTCGGCTGGGCGAGCCGGCCGACATCGCGCCTACGGTCCGCTTCCTCGCGGGCCCTGGCGCGGCCTACATCACCGGGCAGGTAGTGGTGGTGGACGGCGGGATGGTCATGTAGTTTGCGCACCGCGCGCACCTCACCCACACCTCAGCAGGGAGTCGGCAGATGGCGGAAACGGAAGCCAAGGTCAAGGACATCATCATCAACGAGCTCGGCGTCGATGCGGAGAAGGTGACGCGCGAAGCGTCCTTCGTGGAGGATCTCGGGGCGGATTCGCTCGACACGGTGGAGCTGGTGATGGCCTTCGAGGAAGAGTTCGGGATGGAGATTCCCGATGAGGAAGCCGAGAAGCTGCAGACGGTAGGCGACGCGGTGGACTACATCGAAAAGAATCAGGAGAATTGATCGGATGCAGCGGCGGGTAGTGATCACCGGGACCGGTCTGCTCACCGCGGTCGGCAACGACGTGGAGAGCAACTGGTCCGCCCTGCTCGAGGGCGTGAGCGGCGCCGCTCCGATCACCCAGTTCGACGCGTCCGAATTTCCGGTGACTTTCGCCTGCGAGGTCAAGGACTTCGACCCGGGGGAGTACATCGACCGCAAGGAGATGAAGCGGACAGACCGCTTCGCGCAGTTCGCGCTGGCGGCTTCGGCTCAGGCGATGCGGGAGGCCGGCCTCGAGAACGGCGACGGGATAGATCCGGAGCGCTTCGGGGTGGTGATGGGGAGCGGGACGGGAGGGTTGATCACCTTCGAGGAGCAGCACGCCCGCCTGCTGGAACGGGGACCCGGCCGGGTTTCACCGTTCTTCGTGCCGATGTTCATCGCCGACATCGCGGCGGGGCTGATCTCCATCCGCTTCAACGCCCGCGGCCCCAACTACGCGACGGTCTCGGCCTGCGCGTCCGGGGCACACGCCATCGGCAACGCCTTCCGGCTGATCCGCTCCGGGGACGCGGATGCGATGATCGCGGGGGGCACCGAGGCGAGCGTCGCCCGGACGGCGATGGCGGGCTTCGCCAACATGATGGCGCTGTCTACCCGCAACGATTCGCCCGAAACGGCGAGCCGCCCGTTCGACGCCACCCGCGACGGCTTCGTGCTGGGCGAGGGAGCCGGCGTGCTCGTGCTCGAGGAGCTGGAGCACGCGCTCGCCCGCGGCGCCGACATCGTCGCGGAAATGGCGGGATACGGGCAGACGGCCGACGCCTACCACATCACCGCCCCGGCAGCAGAGCACGAGGGAGCGCAGCGGGCCATGCGGCTGGCGCTGCGCGACGCCGGAGCGGAGCCGGAAGACGTCGACTACGTCAACGCCCACGGCACCTCCACTCCCGCCAACGACCTGAACGAGACGCAGGCGATCAAGGCGGTCCTCGGCGAGCACGCCTACGAGACGGTGGTGGGATCGACGAAGTCGATGACCGGCCACACGCTCGGTGCCGCCGGGGGGGTGGAAGCGGTGATCTCGGCGCTGGTTTGCCGCGAAGGCGTCATCCCCCCGACGATCAACTACTCCGAGCCGGATCCGGAGTGCGACCTCGACTACGCCACCGAGGGACCGGTGGAGCGGGAGGTGAAGCTCGCCCTCAGCAACTCCTTCGGCTTCGGCGGGCACAACGTGGCGCTGGCCATCCGCCGGTGGGATGGCTGAAGACAGCCCTGCAGAAGCGAAGACGCGGTCGCGGCGGTGCGGGTAGGAACGGGCTACGACTCCCACCGCTTCGAAGCCGATCGCCGGCTCGTGCTGGGCGGTGTCGAGATCCCCTCTCCGCGAGGGTTGCGGGGACACTCCGACGCCGATGCGGTGGCGCACGCCGTCACCGACGCGCTGCTCGGCGCGCTGGCGTTGGGGGACATCGGTGTGCACTTCCCACCGTCAGATCCCACCTACCGGGACGCCGATTCCATGGCACTCCTCGGCCGCGCCGTGAAGCTCCTGGAGTCTCGCAACTACGGCGTGGTGAACGTGGACGTGACGGTGGTCACGGAAGAGCCCCCGATTGCGCCGCACGCCGAGGCGATGCGCGCTCGCCTGGCCCAAACGCTGCACGTGGGGCCGGAGCACGTTTCCGTGAAGGGAAAGTCCAACGAGGGTCTCGGCTGGATCGGGCGCGGAGAGGGGCTGGCGGCCTATGCGGTGGCGCTGGTGGACGCCATCGGCGACGTGGACGAGGTGCACGCGCGCCTGCTCGACGGGGCGGCGTCGTAGCGACGCGTCGGACGGCCCGCGCCGGGCGTCGGTCGGGCCGGCATCAGCGCGTCATCTCCTGCGTCCCCTGAGTCCGGGTCGTGTCGTCGCTCTGGGACGAGCTGCTGCGATGGATGGTCGAGCTGCCGCAGTGGATCCTGGCGCTGGTGCTCGCGTTCGCCGCCGGCCTCGAAAACCTGGTTCCGCCGATCCCGGCCGACACGGTCGTCCTGTTCGGCGGCTTCCTCGCCGGGCGCGGCGGGACCAGCCTCTGGCTCGCCTTTCTCGCCACCTGGGGCGGGAACGTCGCCGGGGCACTGCTGGTTTACGCCCTGGGACGGCGCTATGGCAGCCGCTTCTTCGCGACCCGCTGGGGTTCGTTCCTGCTCCGTCCGCGACAGCTCGAGGAGCTGGAAAAACTCTACCAACGCCACGGTTTCAAGGTGCTCTTTTTCAGCCGCTTCCTCCCGGTCTTCCGCTCTCTGGTCCCGGTCTTCGCGGGCACCAGCGGCCTCGGCGTGATCCGCACCGCAGTTCCGGTTGCGGCGGCGTCGGCCTTCTGGTACGGCGCGGTGGTGTACGCCGGGGCCACAGCGGGGCGGAACTGGGACGCGCTCCGCGCCGGCATCGAGTCGGCCGGCCGCTGGCTGCTGATCCCCGGAGCACTCCTCGCAGCCGCGCTCGTCTGGTGGTGGCTGCGCACCCGGCGCGAGGCAGGGTGAGCGCCGCGGCGCCGGCCCCGGCCGTGGCGGAGGACGCGCTGCTCCGGCGCTTCCACGTGCCGCGCTTCCTCGACCACCTCCGCTTCGAGCGGGGACTCGCGGAAGCGACGCTGGACGCCTACCGGCACGATGTAGTGCGGCTGGCGACGCTGCTGCGCGAACGGGGGCGCCGCGACGCCGCGGAGGCCACGAGCGGGGACCTCCGGGAACTGCTCTTCCGGCTCAAGGATCTGGGGCTGTCGGCTTCGTCGATCGCCCGCAACCTGTCGGCGGTTCGCGGCTATTTCGGCTTTCTCGTCGGCGAAGGGATCCTGGTTGCGGACCCCAGCGAGCGGATCGAGCCACCGCGCGGGTGGAAGACGCTCCCGGAGGTGCTGTCGCACGATGAGGTGCAAGCGCTCCTGGACGCGCCCGAGCTGGCGCACCCCCTCGCCTGGCGCGATCGCGCCCTGCTCGAGTTCGCCTACGCGAGTGGAGTGCGGGTGTCCGAATTGATCGGGCTCGAAGTGCGTCGTCTGGCGCTCGAGGAAGAGATGGCGACGGTGCTGGGGAAGGGGAGCCGTGAGCGCCTGGTCCCGCTCGGGCGGCGGGCGGTGGGAGCGCTCGCCATCTATCTTCGCGAAACCCGCCCCCGCCTCGAAGCTGGACGGGGTGAGGGGCGCGTCTTCCTGAACGCTCGGGGTCGCCCGCTCACCCGGATGGGCGTATGGAAGATCCTCCGCAAGCATGTCGAAGGGGCAGGGATTGAGAAGCGGGTCACGCCGCACACGCTGCGGCACACCTTTGCGACGCATCTGCTGGAAGGGGGGGCGGACCTGGTAGCCGTGCAGGAGATGCTCGGCCACGCGGACATCTCCACGACGCAGATCTACACGCACGTGGACCGGCGGTATCTCGCCGAGGTACACCGCGCCTTCCACCCCCGAGGATGATTTCAGGGAAGCGGCGTAACTCATGATCCTGATAATCGATAACTACGACAGCTTCACCTGGAATCTGGTGCAATATCTGGGGGAGCTCGGGGCGGATCCGTTGGTGCGGCGAAATGATGAGATCAGCGTCGCGGAGGTCGCGCGGCTCGCGCCGGAGCGGATCGTGATCTCGCCGGGACCGTGCACGCCGGCGGAAGCGGGCATCTCCGTAGACGTGGTGCGCGAGCTGGGCAGCGGCACGCCGCTGCTCGGCGTCTGCCTGGGGCACCAGGCGATCGGCGCGGCGTACGGCGGGCGGGTGGTCCCGGCGCAGCGGCTGATGCACGGCAAAACGTCATCCGTCGCCCACCGGGGGACGGGGGTGTTCCGCGACCTCCCGAGCCCCTTCCGCGTCACCCGCTACCACTCCCTCCAGCTCGAGCGGGAATCCCTTCCCGAGGTGCTGGAGATCGACGCGTGGACCGCGGAGGCGGGATGGGAGGACGAGATCCAGGCGGTCCGGCATCGGGAGCTGCCGGTTTTCGGGGTGCAGTTCCACCCCGAATCGATCGCCAGCGAAAACGGCCGCGATCTGCTGCGCAACTTTCTGGAGGCGACGTGAGGCGCTTCGCCTGGCTGCTCGCGCTGCTGCTGACGGCGGTGGCGCCGCTGACGGCGCAGCGGGTGGAGATCACCGGCGCCGAAGGCACCGCAGCCGGCGACCTGGCACACGAGATCGTGGCGCGCGACGACTATCTGCTCGTCGAACGCGACACCGTGCTCCCCGCTGATTTTCGTGTTGCGGGAGACCTCGTGATCGTGCAGGCGGAGGTGCGGCTGGAGGGCACGGTCGAAGGCAGCGTCGCCGTGGTCGACGGCTCGCTCTTCATCCGCCCCGGTTCGCGCATCGGGGGCAACGTCGCGGTGATCGGCGGAGAAGTGTACCCCTCCGGGCTGGCCACCTACGGCGAGGTCCTCGAAGCCCGGCGTCCGACGCCGCTACAAACCGAGCGGGTGCCGGATACCACCCGCGTCGCGGTACTGGAGCCCACCCCGCCCCCGCGCTTCGAACTCCCCGGAGCGTACGGGATCCGCTTCCCCACCTACGATCGCGTCGATGGACTGACGGTGGGAGTGTCCGGCTTGTTTCGCATCATCCGCGAACGGGAAGCTCCGACGCTGCGGGGATGGGTGACATACCGCACGGGGAGGGAGGACGCGGGCGGCGGCGCGGAGCTGCGCGTCCCGCTGCGCGGATCCGCCGTCGCTTCGCTCATTGCCGAGCGGAGCACGTTCACCAACGAGCGCTGGATTCGCGGTGACCTCGCCAACACGGCGGGAGCGCTCTTCCTCGGCCTCGATTCGCGAGACTATTACGAATCGGACCGCATCACCTTCCAGCTCGGCGATCCGCGCATCCCGGTGGCGATCGGAGGCGAATGGGCGTTCGCGCCGCGGGCTGGCGCGCTCCTTTCGCGCGACCGCTCGCTGCTGCCGACCACCGACTGGTCGCTGTTTGATGGAGACGAGCTCGAGCGGGCTAACCTGCAGGTGAGCGATAGCACGATCGTCTCTATGTTCGCGGGGAGCAGGGTGGCGTGGCGGGGAAGCACGTCGTTGTTCCGCGCGAACGGTGAGGTCGAGTGGGCGCCCGATGGCGTGGGTGATGTCGGCTTCGCGCAGCTCCGCGCCGACGGCGCGTACGAGGCAGCCACTTTCGGCTCGCACCGCGTGCTGCTCGACTTCCGCGCGACTACCTCGCTCGACGGCCGCCGGGCTCCGCCGCAGCGGTGGAGCTTTCTGGGCGGCTCCGGGACGCTCTTCACCTATCCCCTCGCCGCCTTCCGCGGAGACCGCCTCGTCTTCCTAGACGCGCAGTACTCCATCCCCCTCGAGCGGGTGGAGGTGCCCTTTCTGGGGATGCCGGAGATCCGGCTCCGCTCGACCACGGGCACCGCGTGGGCGACGGGAAACGACATTCCGCGCTGGGGGCAGAACCTGGGAGTCGGCGTGCGCTTCTTCCTGGTCGGCCTGGATGTCTGGGTCGATCCAGCCCGCGCCGCCTTTCAGCCGGAGTTCGGGGTGACAGTGGGACTGCGCCGGTAACCTCCCCCCGTTTTGACAAACGGACTACTGTCGGGTATTTTTCTGGCGTGAAATTTGCTCGCTGCCGCGCCCGTTTTCCCCTCCCGTGAGCGCCCGCACCCTCGCCGTGGTCCCCGCGCGGCTCGCCTCGGTGCGACTCCCCCGGAAACCCCTGCATCCGCTCGCCGGGCGGCCGCTCGTGCAGTGGGTGTGGGAGCGCGCGTGCGCGATGGATTGTCTGGACGAGGTGGTGGTAGCCACCGACAGCGAGGAGGTGGCGGAGGTCGCCGCCGGGTTCGGAGCCACGGTCGAGCTTACCGCTGCGGAGCACCCGTCGGGGACCGACCGGGTCGCTGAAGTCGCCGTCGGAGAACGCTACCGGCACTTCCCCCTAATCGTGAACCTGCAGGGAGATGAGCCGTTCATCACCCCCGAAGCGGTGGTGGCGGCTCTCGAGCTGGTGCGCGACGGCGGCTGGGAGGTGGGGACCGTCGCTACCCGCTTTGGATCCGTCTCCGAGTGGCTGGACCCCGCCGCCGTGAAGGTGGTAAGCAACGACCGCGGGGGTGCGCTGCTCTTTTCCCGCGCCCCCATCCCCCACCTGCGGGGCGGGGGAGTATCGGACGAGCTGCTCGCGCACACCCCCTTTCTCCGGCACCTGGGCGTCTACGCGTACCGTCGAGCCGCCCTGCTCCGCTGGGTGGGACTGCCCGAAGGAACCCTCGAGCGCATCGAGCGCCTCGAACAGCTCCGCCC
>JBPCJG010000172.1:0-13007 GCA_051005515.1 Longimicrobiaceae bacterium | reverse complement strand
CCCTCCGGCTCCGTGAACTTGAAGGCATTGGAGAGCAGGTTGCCGAGCACCTCGTTGAGCCGGTCGGCGTCCGCTTCCACCGCGTCCGGAAGCGAGGGGTCCGTCTCGAGAGCGAAGTCGATCCGGTTCTGCTGCGCCAGCACCTCGAAGTCGTCGTGGAGCTCGGCGAGGAAGGGCTGCAAGGGCACGGCGCGCGTCTCCAATCTCCCGCTTCCCGCTTCGAAACGGCTCACGTCGAGCAGGCGCCCGACCAGTCTGGTGAGCCGGTCCGTCTGCTCCCCGACCGCGGTGAGGGTCTTTTCCTGCGTCTCCGACACCGGACCGTAGATGCCGTCGCGGAGCAGTGATACGTAGCCGCGGATCACGCTCAGCGGGGTCTTCAACTCGTGCGAGGCGATGGACACGAACTCCGCCTTCAAGCGGTCCAGCTCCGCGAGCTGCTCCGTCATCGAGCGAAACGATCGTGCGAGGTCGCCGAGCTCGTCGCGACGCGCGGGGGAGATGCGGACGTGCGGATCCAGATTGCCTTCGGAAACCCGTCCCATGCCCCGGCGCAATTCCCCGATGGGGCCGAGCAGGGTGCGGGTGAGCCATCCCGCGATCAGCAGCGCGAGCAGCAGGGCCAGCGCGATCGCGAGGAGAGTGGTGGTCGCCGCGCGTGAAGCTACCCCGCGCGCGCGGTCGACCTGCTCACGGCCCCCCTGGTTGAGCGCCGCGCCGACCGGCTCCAGCGTGCCGTCGATGGACGCGAACGCCGGAGTAATGGTGGCCTCCTGATACAGGTCGGCCCGGGCGATCTGCCCGCTTTCGATGAGGGCTTCCTGCTGACGGAGAGCCGCACGCAGCGGTCCCCACTCCCGGCGCAGCGCAGCGGTTGCGTCGGCGTAGCCGGACGGAGCCAGCCGGGCGACTCCGGAATCCACTTCGGCGATCGCTGCACCGATCTTTTGTCGCGCCGCCTCGCGATCCTGAAGCGGGTCGGATGCCAGCGCCACGTAGACGCGCTGCTGGTACTCCGCTTCCCCCAGGCCCGCCTGGATCCGCCCGAGCGCGAGTGCTCCCAGCGCGTCACGGGTGCGCAGCCGGGTGGCGATCTGCTGCAGCTCGCGCAGCGCGGCGATCCCGTAGGTGGCGGGCGCCACCAGGATCACCGTGATCGCCAGCAGGGCAAGGACGATTCGTTGACGCAGCCTCATCGGTTTCCCCGTTCGCACTGGCTCCGCTCGTCCCGCTTGACCTCGTCCCAGAGTGCGTCGAGCGCCTCCAACGTCGCCGCTTTCAGCTCGATCCCGGCCGCGCGCGCCCTGATTTCGAGCGCATGGAAGCGACGCAAGAATTTGGCGTTGGCCGCGCCGAGCGCCGCGGCGGGATCCACCCCACAAAGGCGCGTGACGTTGACGGCCGCGAAGAGAAGGTCGCCGACCTCCGCTTCCAGCTCGGCACGGTCGTTCCCCCTCCACGCCGTTTCCACTTCGGCGACCTCCTCCCTCACCTTGGCGAAGGCCCCCCGCGGGTCGGGCCAGTCGAAGCCGACGGAGGCAGCGGCGGTCTGCAGAGAACGCGCGCGGGAGAGTGGATCGTGCGCGGCTTCCGCGCGATCGAGGACGCCCTCGTCGGAGCTTCCGGCCGCTGGGGGTGCGAGTTGCGAGGGCTTCACGGGACGCCTATACTAGTCGGCTCGTGACGATCGCGTCAACCGGCGCGCGCTCGCGCGCCTGGGTGGAGGTGGACCTCGGCGCTCTGCGCGCCAACCTGGAGCGCCTACGCGGCCGCGCGGGGGTGATCCCGATGGTCAAGGCGGACGCCTACGGCCTCGGGCTCTTTCCCGTAGCGGCCGCGTTGCGCGACGCTTCCCCGCCGGCCGGGCCGTGGGCCTTCGGCGTCGCCGCCGTGGCCGAGGTCGAGGCGCTGCGAGAGTGGGGATGGGGGGGACGGATCGTCGTTTTTTCGCCGCTTCCTCCCGGTGAATACGCGCGGGCGGCACGGGCGCGGGCGACGCTCGCGCTGTCCGATGAGGAGGGTGTCGCCCGCTGGGAGCGAGCCGCGCGCGACTCCGGCGCCGAGCTGGCCTTCCACGTCGAAGTGGACACCGGCATGGGTCGCTCGGGGTTCCCCTGGCGCGAGGCGGAGGCCTGGGGCAGGGCGCTGATGCGGACTGCGGAGCGCTGCCGATGGGAAGGGACGTTCACCCACTTCCACTCCGCGGATGAAGCGGATCTCGCGCCGACCGACGAACAGTGGCGTCGCTTTTCCGCAGCGTTGGAAACGCTCGCCACGCTGCGGGGATCCCCCGCCACCGTCATCCATGTCGCCAACAGCGCCGCGGCGCTGCGCCGCCCGGGCTACGCCGGCGACCTCGTCCGGCCGGGAATCGGTTTGTACGGCGGGGCCGCGGGACCGGGAGACCTGCCTCACCCGGTGGCGGCGGTGAAGGCGCGGCTGGCGTTGATCCGGGAGGTGCCGGCGGGCACCACGGTGGGATATGGTGCCACTTACACCGCCCGCGTCGCGGAACGGTGGGGGACTGCGACGATCGGGTACGGAGACGGGCTCCCCCGCGCGCTGACTCCCGCGGGGGGGGAGGCCCTCGTCCGCGGGCGGCGAGTGCCGATCGTCGGGCGGATCTCCATGGACACAACGGTGTTGAATCTCACCGCGGTAGAGGTGGTGGCGGAAGGTGACACGGCTACCTTTGTCGGCTGCGACGGGGGAGAACGGATCACCGTGGACGAGGTCGCCACTCGCTGCGGCACGATCAGCTACGAGATCCTGACGGGACTGACCTCCCGACTCCCGCGGATCTATCTCGACGAAGACGCCCGACAAAGTCGGGCCGCTCCCCTTTCGGATCTTTGATGCGTCTGCGCCGGCCCCATTTCCTGTTCGCTGCGCTCTGCGCTGCCACGGTCGTCACCGCCTGCTCGGACGACATCCCCACCGCGAGCGGAGAGGACGCGTTCCCGCCGCAGGGGCGGGCGAGCACGTTCGACGTGCTGCTGTCGGCCGATTCGCTGACCGTAGAGGTCGGGCGCTTCTCCGACTATACCGGACCCGGCGACGCCGCATACCTGATCGTCGCGGACGACTTCGGCGGGGTGCTGGACGCGCACGCGCTGGTCCGCTTCACGGACGCTCCCCAGAGCGTACAGTTTTCTTCCGGCGGGATCACCTTCATCGACACCGCCTTCGTGTACGCGCCGGGCAACCTGATCGCCCGCGTCGACACCTCGGCGTCGGCAGCGGCGGGGACGGTCCTGCAGCTCTGGGCGGTGGGACAGGAGTGGAGTCCGGCGAACACCACCTGGGAGAGGGCGACCGACAGCACCCTCTGGCAGGAGCCCGGCGGCACCCGGGCCGAGCTGCTCAGCGAGGCGTCGGCGACGCCCTCCGCGGGAGACTCGGTGCTGCTGCCGCTCGACTCGGCACAGGTAGCCCGCATCGCCGATCCCGATTTTCCGGGGTTGCTGCTCACCGCGCGCGGAGCGCCGGGCCGGGTGCGCCTCACCCTCGCCGGGCTGGCCACCGCGCTGCGCCCCGCGAGCCGGACGGACACCACGATCGCGCAGACGCTGATGCAGGGACCGCGGACCTTCATCTTCACCCCCGAGCCGCCGCGCTCGGTCGGCGCCTGGGAAGCGGGAGGAATCCGCTCGGCGAGGACCCTCTTCCGCCTGCGAATCCCCGACCGGATTTCCGCCTGCGGTGATCCTCCGCCCACCTCCTGTGGTACGGTGGCACTGGAAGACGTCACCGTGAACTCCGCATCGCTTCTCTTCACGCCCGTGCCGGTGCCCGGCGGCTTCGGGCCGCTCGGCACGACCACCCTTTCGCTGCGGAGCGTCTTCGAACCCGGGCTGGGTCGCGCGGCTCCGCTGGGCCCGCTCGTCACGGACCAGCGGTTCGTCGGCGCCGCGACGGTCTTTGCGCAGGGTCGGCTCGCCCCCGGTGACACGGTGGTGGCCATCCCCATCGGTCAGTACCTGCAGTCGGTCGCCCGCGCCGATTCGACAGCGGTGACCCTCGCGCTGCTGGGGGAACCGGAGGCCGCGAGCTTCGGCGTCGCCTGGTTCCAGCCCGCCGCCCGGCTGCGTATCGTCTACACGCTTCCCTCCCGCACGCCCCTGCCATGAGGTTCGCCGTTCGGGGGGTCTGCCTGCTGGTGACGCTGAGCGCGTTGAACTCCCCACTCGCCGCCCAGTCTCTGCTGGCCGGATCCGGACTGGGGCTTCCCGGAGAAGCGCTCGACGCGCGGGCGGCGGCGCTCGGCGGCGTCGGTCTCGGTCTCGCCGGGACTTCGTTTTCCCTGGTCAACCCGGCGTTCTCGGCGCGACTTCCCGCTCCCGCGATCGTCGCCACCTTTCAGCCCGAGCGCACCCGCTCCGACTTCGCCGGCAGCGAAAGCGATTTCTCCACTTCCCGTTTTCCGCTGATCACCGTAGCCGCTCCGCTCGCGGGGCGGTGGGGCGCTTCGATCGGATACGGCGCCTTTCTCGACCAGAACTTCGCCTTCCAGCGCAGCGACAGTCTGGAGCTGGCGGGAGAACGCTTCCTGGTGCGCGACACGGTGCGCACCTCGGGTGGCGTGGCGCGTTTCCGGCTCGCGGGCTCGTACGCGGCCGGAGAACGTTTCTCGGTGGGGGCGGGGATCGACCTCTTCACCGGGTCGCGGGTGGTCAACTCGGTGCGTTTCTTCACCCCCCTCGATTCTCTGGGGGTGGCGACTCCGCTCCTTCCCGACGCGGGCCGCACGGAGTGGGAGTACGACGGCGTCGGCGTCAACGCCGGAGTCGAGTGGAGCCCGAGAAACGGCGTGATCCTCGCCGCCGCGGGCTCCGGAGGCGGCACGCTGGACGCCACGCCGGTCGGCGACACGCTCGCGCAGGCGGCCAGCTACTCGCTTCCCCTCGCTCTCCACACCGGGGGCAGCGCCCGCCTCACCTCCGCGGCGACGGTCGCGCTCGCGGGCCGCTGGAAGGGGTGGTCACGTGCGGACGAGGACCTGCGCGACAGCGGCGGTGCCCGGGACGAATGGGGGGTATCCGGCGGGGTCGAGTACGACCCGCCCTCCAGCGGTACCCGCTCGTTCCCGTTGCGCGTCGGGGCCCGCTACACCGCGCTGCCCTTCCGGCGCGGAGCGGCGTCCGGCGACTTCGACTTTCCCGCGGAGCGCGCCATCACCGCCGGAGCCGGCGCTCGCTTCGCCAGGGGCGCCGCGTCGATCGATCTGGCCGGGGAGCGCGGCTGGCGTGGGGACGCAGGCGCCGGCGTCGACGAATCCTTTTGGAGAGCGTCCCTTTCCCTGACGCTGTTCGGGCGGTGACCGAGCGGCTCCCGCTGATCCTGGTCGTCGACGACGACCCGGTCAACGTGGAGCTGCTCTGCGAGCTGCTCGCCACCATGGACTACCGCGTCCGCGGCGCACACGACGGCCCCGAGGCGCTCGAGCTCGCCCGACGCGAGGACCCGGACCTCATCCTGCTGGACGTGATGATGCCGGGGATGAACGGCTTCGAGGTTTGCCGCCGGCTGCGCTCAGACCCGGTGACGGCGACCACCTCCATCGTCTTCGTCACGGCGCTTTCCGACACCGAGGACAAGCTCAAGGGGATCGAAGCGGGGGGTGACGACTTTCTCACCAAGCCGTTCAACCGGCCCATCCTGGTCGCCCGCATCCGCTCCCTGCTGCGCCTGAAGCGGGCGGGGGAGGAGCTGCAGCGCTCCTATCGCAAGCTGAAGGAGTTGGAGCAGTTGCGGGAGGATCTGATGAAGATGATCGTGCACGACCTGAAGTCGCCGTTGACGGCGATCCTGGGGAGTCTGGAGCTCGTGGTGGACGGAGATGCGGGGCCGCTCTTGGAGCCGCAGCGGCGGCTGCTCGACGACGCCCGCGAGCGGGGCGACGAGATGCGCGAATTGATGGACGATCTGCTGGAGCTTGCCCGCCTGGAAGAGAACCGCGTGCACCTGTCTCCCGCTCCTTTGATGGCAGACGAGCTGCTGCACGACGTCGCCGAGGAGTGGAAGGTGCGGAGCGAGCAGGACGGTTTCGCGCTTCACGTGGACGCCGCTCCCGCGGTTCCGCTGATCGCGGACTCGCATCTGGTGCGGCGGGTGCTCGGCAACCTGATCGGCAACGCCGTCAAGCACGCGGGCCCCGGCGTGGAAGTCCGGCTTTCCGCCGAAATCACACCCAGCGCCGACGGCATCCGCTTCACCGTCGCCGACGACGGCAAGGGGATTCCCGAGGCGTACCATCGGCAGATCTTCCGCAAGTACGCGCGCGCCCCCGGCGCCGCCGCCGCGGAGCGCCCTTCGGGCCTGGGCCTCAGCTTCTGCAAGCTGGCGGTCGAAGCACACGGCGGCCGCATCTGGGTGCGGAGCGGACGGCCGCGGGGGAGCGCATTCGACTTCGTCCTCCCTTTCCGTCCGCCGGAAGCACTGCTCACCGGCTGAGGTGACCGGGCAGACCCGCGGCGGAGCGGGGTTCTTCGTAGCGATCGAAGGGGTCGAGGGCTCCGGCAAGAGCACCCAGGCCGCGTTGCTCGCGGATCATCTGCGCGCCCGCGGGCGCCGGGTGCGGCTCGCGCGGGAGCCCGGTTCGACGCCGCTGGGAGAGCGCGTGCGGGAAACGGCCCTCGGAGACCCGCATCTCGCCGTTCCCCCGCGCAGCGAATTGTTTCTGATGCTCGCCGCGCGCGCGGCGTTCGTCGAGCAGGTGGTCGAGCCGGAGCTGGCGGCCGGCGCGATCGTGATCGCCGACCGCTATGAGCTCTCCACCTTCGCGTACCAGGGCGGAGGGCGCGGCCTGCCGCTGGAGCAGGTGCGACTGTGCAACGCGTTCGCCACCGGCGGCCTCGCGGCGGATGTCACGCTGCTCTTCGACCTGCCGGTCGAGGAGGGCCGCCGGCGCCAGGCCGGGGCGGGGAAGCGCCCGGACCGCATGGAAGGCGCCGCCGCCGACTTCCACAGCCGCGTAGCCGCCGCGTACCGCCGATTGGCCGACGAGCATCCGGGCGTCATCGTGGTCGCCGCGAGCGGAGATCCCGCAGCGGTGCACGGCGGCGTGGTCGCCGAACTGGAGGCGCGCTTTCCCGAAACTTTCCCCCGCGCCAGGGTTATCTAAGCCCGGCATTCCGCACCCGCGCGCGTTCCCCCCTCGGTGGTTGGAGGTCCGATGAAATTGAAGCGCTCCATTGCAGCTCCCGCACTCGCCATCGGCGTCGCGCTGGCGTCGGGGGGATGGCTCCTGCAACGAGGGGTGGTGCAGGAGGGGAGCCCGGCCGGGAACGCCCGCCTGTTCGACGAGGTGTTGCGCTACGTGTCGGCCCGCTACGTCGACGCGCACAGCGCGCCGGAATTGTACCAGAAGGCGATCGACGGAATGCTGCAGCAGCTCGGCGATCCACACACCAGCTTTCTTTCCGCCAAGGACTACAACGAACTGCGCATCCAAACCTCCGGCGAGTACGGGGGCCTGGGCATCCAGATCGGCGAGCGCGACGGCTGGGTGACGGTGATCTCGCCGCTTCCGGATACGCCGGCCGAGCGCGCCGGCATCAGGGCAGGAGATCGCATCGTCGAGGTGGAGGGAGAATCGACGGCGGGATGGAGCGACGACGACGCGGTGAAGGTGCTGCGGGGCCCCAAGGGCGCTCCCGTGAACATCAAGGTGGCGCGCTTCGGCGTGGACGAGCCGATCCCCTTCCGCATCGTCAGGGACGACATCCACGTCCAGTCGGTGCCGTACGCCTACATGGCCGCGGACGGCGTCGGCCTGATCCGGCTGTCGGTGTTCAGCGAAACCTCCTCGGACGAGATCCGCGCTGCGGTGGAACGGCTCCGGCGCCAGGGGATGACGCGGCTGATCCTGGATCTGCGGGCCAACCCCGGCGGGCTGCTCGACCAGGGCGTCGCCGTGTCGGACCTCTTCCTCCCCCGGGGTGACGAGGTGGTCGAGACGCGCACACGCGACGCCGGCGAAGACGAGACGTACCGGGCCGAAAACCCCGACGTCTTCCCGAACCTGCCGATGGTCGTGCTGGTGAACGGCTACAGCGCGAGCGCCGCGGAGATAGTCGCCGGCGCACTGCAGGACCACGACCGGGCACTCGTCCTCGGCACCACCAGCTTCGGCAAGGGCTCCGTCCAGACCCTCTTCCCGCTCTCGGGCGGGAACTTTCTGAAGATGACCACCGGCCGCTGGTACACTCCCTCCGGGCGCTCCATCCAGAAGGACGAGACGCAGGACGGCACTCTGACGGCGGCAGCAATCGTGGGCGACGTGGAGATCTCCGACGATGGCACCCCCATCGGTGGGCCCGACGGAGCCCCCGTGGACACCACCAAGCGGCAGTCCTTCCGCACCGACGCCGGGCGCGTGGTCTACGGCGGCGGCGGCATCGTCCCAGACGTGATCATCGCTCCGGACACCGCTACGGACGCGGAGAAGGCGTATCTGAAGACGGTGTACGCGACCGGCGCCCGCTTTCAGGACGTGCTCTTCCGCTACGGCGTGGACTACGCCAGCGCCCACCCCCGGCTGCAGCTCGACTTCCCCGTCACACCCGCCATGCGTCAGGACTTCCTGCGCCGTCTGACGGCGGCGGAAATAAAGGTGGATCCGCAGGAGTACGCGGCGGCGGCGGAGTCGGTCGATCAGCAGCTCGGCTACGTCGTGGCGCGGGCGAAGTTCGGCACCGCCATGGCCGACGAGCGGGCGAACGAGCAGACACGCGTCGTCCAGGAGGCCATCGCCCTGCTGCGCAACATCACCACGCAGCAGGCGTTGTTCCAGGAGGCGCAGGCCAGGAAGACGGCCCGGGCGGCACGCGGTTGACGCAACGGTGACCGGCGAGCCGCGGGTGGAGGTCCAGCGCGGCAGGGTCACCGAGTCCCGCCACCGCGTCCACGTCGCCGTGGTCGACGCCGGCAACCGTCTGCGGGCGTACGCCGGCGATCCCGACTGGATCACCTTTTTCCGCTCCTCTGCCAAGCCGCTGCAGGCCGTGCCGCTGGTGGACGACGGAGCTACCGACCGCTTCGGTTTCACCCGCGCCGAGCTGGCGCTCTGCTGCGGCTCCCACGCCGGCCAGGCCTGTCACGTCACCACTGCTCGCTCGATCCTGCACAAAGCCGGCGGCGGAGCCGAACTGCTCGCCTGCGGCGCACGGGCGCCCTTCGACCGGGCGACGCGGCAGGAACTCGCTGAGGCCGGTCTCGAACCCGGCCCCCTGCATCACAACTGCTCCGGCAAACACGCGGGGATGATCGCGCTCGCGCGGGCGCGCGGCTGGACGCCGAGCGGCTATCACCGTCCCGAGCACCCGGTCCAGGGTCGCATGCGCACCGAGGTGGCCCACTGGGTGGGGATGCCGGAGGAGGCCCTGGTTCTGGGCCGCGACGGGTGCGGCGTCGTCTGCTTCGGCCTTCCCGTGCGCAACATGGCTCTGGGGTTCGCGCGGTTGGCGGCGGCCGCACGCGCGAGGAAGAGGGGGCCCGAGGAGGTGGTGACCGCGATGACCGAGCACCCGGAAATGATCGCCGGAGAAGGACGCTTCTGCACCTCGCTGATCCGGCAGGCTGCGGGCCGGCTCTTCGCCAAGATCGGCGCGGAAGGCGTCTACTGCGTGGGGGTTTCCGGGGCGGAGCTGGGGATCGCGCTCAAGGTGGAGGACGGCGCGACGAGAGCCGTTGCCCCCGCGATCCTGGCGGTCCTGGCGCAGCTCGAGCTGATTTCCGACGACGATTTCGGAGCCCTCCACACCCACGCCTTCCCGGAGCTGCGCAACAGTCGCGGAGAGCACACCGGGCAGCTCGTCGCGCGCATCGCCTTGCAAGCGGCTTGAGCACACCGCTCACCCCAGAGCCGACCGCCAGCCATGTTCCTTGACCAGGTCCGCATCCACGTCGCCGCCGGCGACGGCGGAGCGGGGGCCATCGCCTTCCGCCGCGAAAGCGGCGTCCCCCGCGGCGGTCCGAACGGCGGAGACGGCGGCAAGGGGGGCGACGTGATCCTCGCCGCCGATGCGCAGCTCGCGACGCTCCTCGACTTCCGCTACCGACAGCGGTACGCGGCCGAACGCGGGGCCCACGGCGAGGGGAGCAACCGGACGGGCCGCAGCGGCGGAGATCTGCTGCTGGCCGTGCCTCCCGGGACAGTGGTGCGCGATGCGGCGACGGGTGAAACGGTGGGCGAGCTGCTCGAGCCGGAGCAACGGCTGCTGGTGGCGCACGGCGGGCGGGGGGGTCGCGGCAACGCGCGCTTCGCGACGGCCACCAACCAGGCGCCCCGCCGCGCCGATCCTGGCGGGGAGGGAGAAGAGCGGGAGCTGGAACTGGAGCTGAAACTGATCGCCGACGTCGGGCTGGTCGGGGAGCCGAACGCCGGCAAGTCCACCCTGCTGGCGACGCTCTCGGCCGCGACGCCGCGCATCGCCGACTATCCCTTCACCACCCTGACGCCCAACCTGGGCGTGGTGCAGGTGGGTGACGAGCGCTCCTTCGTCCTGGCCGACATCCCCGGAATCATCGAGGGAGCGCACGAGGGCAAGGGGCTCGGGCTCCGCTTTCTCCGCCATGTGGAGCGGACCCGCACGTTGGCCGTGCTGATCCCCGCCGACGATCCCGATCCCCAGGCGACGTACGCCCGGCTCCGCTCCGAGCTCGCCGGCTACTCCGAAGAACTGGCCGCGAAACCGCACTGCGTAGTCGTGAGTAAGATCGACCTGCTCCCGCCGGACGCGGAGCTACCCTCGATCGACGCCCCCAGGGCGTGGGGAAGCTTTACGGTTTCCGCTGCCACTCGACAAGGTCTCGACCCGCTCCGGGAAGCGTTCTGGCGGCGAGCTGCCGAGGAGGGCATGGAGGGGGACGAGGATGCGGATTCGACGCTGACCGCTCCGGACGTCTGAAGCATGCCGCTTTCTCCTGCAGCGCTCGAACCGCTACTCCGGCTCGCTCTGGTTCCGGGGATCGGACCTGCCCGGCTGACCGGCCTGATCCGCCACTTCGGATCGGCCGATCGCGTCCTCGGGGCTTCGAGCGCGGAAATCCGGGAGATCCCGCGCGTCGGTCGGGAGCTGGCGCGTCGGCTCGGCGAGGCCGGCCGTCCGGCTGCGGCGGAACGGGCCCGTGTCGCCACGGCGCGCCTGGAGCGCGCCGGTGCGGTCGCGCTGACCCCCGACGATCTCGCCTACCCGGAGGGCTTCCGTATCCTCCCCGATCCCCCCTTCCTGCTCTTCGCGATGGGGCGGCTGGAGCTGCTCGCCGCAGCCGGGGTCGCCGTGGTCGGCACCCGCGAACCCACCCCGTACGGGCGCGACGCCGCCGCCCAGCTGGCGGCCGGGCTAGTTCGTGGCGGGTACGCGGTGGTGAGCGGGATGGCCAAAGGGATCGACGCGGTCGCCCATCTGGCCGCGCTCGACGCGGGCGGTGCCACCGTCGGCGTGCTCGGCCACGGCATCGACCGCATCTATCCCCCGCAGAACCGGCCGCTCTTCGAGCGGGTGCGGGCCGAGGGTGTGCTCTGCTCGGAGCTGCCGCCCGGCGAGGAGCCGCGCGCGCAGAACTTCCCCCGCCGCAACCGTCTGATCGCCGCCCTCAGCAACGGGGTGCTGGTGGTGGAGATGGCGGCGCGCAGCGGCGCTCAGCACACGGTCAACTACGCGCTGGAGCAGGGCAAGGAGGTGTTCGCCGTGCCGGGGCCGATCGGCTCGTCGGTCAGCGAAGGGACCAACCAGCTGCTCAAGGACGGCGCGCGGCTGGTGACCGGCGTGGAAGACGTGCTCGAAGAGCTGGGTGGCGTGCGCTACCCGCCAGCGGCCCCGGGGGCGGCCCAGACCGCCGTGCGCCCCGCGCCCGCCGCACCCAGCGCCGAACCGCCGGATCTGCCGCCGAACGAGCGCTGCGTGCTACTGGAGCTTGGCGCGGATCCCGTCCACGTGGACGACGTTTCGACGCGCAGCGGTCTCGCTCCGAGTCTGGTGCTGGCCGCGATGCTGGGTTTGGAGCTCCGCGGGCTCGTGGAAGCGCTGCCGGGCAAGCACTTTCGCCGCACGTGAGCGGGCCTTCGACGGAGCCGCCGCGCTCGCTCTACGTGCACGCACCGTTCTGCGAGCGGCGCTGCTCGTACTGCGACTTCGCCGTCGAGGTCACGCGGCGCGCCCCGACCGCCGAGTGGGTGCGCGCGATCGCCGCGGAACTCGCAATGCAGCGCGAGGCGTACGGATGGCCGCGGCTGGGGCTGGACACCGTCTACGTGGGCGGCGGCACCCCGTCGCTCCTCGGCGTAGGCGCCGTGGCGTGGTTTCGCGACGCGCTCGCCGAGCACGCGAGTTGGGACGCCTCCGCGGAGTGGACCGCCGAGGCCAACCCCGAAAGCTTCGATCTTCCGCTGGCCCGCGACTGGGCCGCCGCCGGCGTGAACCGGGTTTCGCTCGGGGTGCAGACTTTTGCGCCGGCGGTGCTCCGCTGGATGGGGCGCCTGCACGGCGTCGACGCTCCGGCGCGCGCAGTACTTGCGGCGCGCAAGGCCGGGATAGACAACCTGAGCGTGGATCTGATCTTCGGCGTGCCGGAGCGCTTCGAGCGCCGCTGGTCGGAAGAGCTGGAGCGGGCTCTGGAGCTCGAACCCGACCACGTTTCTCTCTATGGCCTGACGGCAGAGCCGGGCGCGCCGCTGGGGCGCTGGGTGCGCGAACAACGGGAAGCGCTCCCCGACGAGGATCGATACGCCGAGGAATACCTGACGGCCGTCGATCGTTTCATCCGGGCCGGCTTCGAGCAGTACGAGGTCTCGAGCTTCGCGGGTCCCGGCGCCCGCTCGCGGCACAACGCCGTCTACTGGTCCGGGGGTAACTATGCCGCGCTCGGGCCGGGGGCACACGCGTACGATCCGCCGCGCCGCCGCTGGAACCTGCGGGGGTGGGACGCGTACAGGGAGGCGGTTTCGGCCGGCACCCTCCCGCTCGCGGGCGAGGAGATCGTCGGAACGGCGGACAGGGAACTGG
>JBPCJG010000171.1:0-4413 GCA_051005515.1 Longimicrobiaceae bacterium | reverse complement strand
ACGGGGCTGCTGGGGATGTGGAAGGCGTGGGAGGAGCTGGAAGCGCTCGGCTGGATCGGCCCGGCGCGGCCGCGCATGATTTCGGTGCAGGCGACGGGGTGTGCGCCGATCGTGCGGGCCTGGGAGGAGGGCGGGAGGGAGGCGGAGCCGTGGGAGGATGCCGAAACCTACGCGTCCGGACTGCGCGTCCCGCGCGCCGTCGGTGACTTCCTGATCCTGGAGGCGATCCGCGCCTCCGGCGGAGCCGCCGTCGCCGTCAGCGACGAGGCGATGCGGGAGTGGGTGGGGGGCGTCGGCGCCCTCACCGGCGTATTCTGCGCGCCCGAAGGCGCCGCGACGGCAGCGGCGGTGCCCGTGCTGCGGGAGATGGGGATGTTGAAGAAGGACGACGAAGTCGTCCTCTTCAACACGGGGAGCGGCCTGAAGTACGTGCCGTAGCGGCGGCCGCGCTACTGCGAAATCACCCCGTACGTCTGCACCGTCACCGAGCTGGTAGTGGGTCCCTGCACCCACACCTTCTGCCCTACCTTCAGGTTCGACGCAGCTCCTGAGAGTGTAACGACGCTGCCGTCGGATCGCTGGAGCTGGAGACCGCCGCCCGGCGCACGCTGCACCACCCCCATCTGCACCGGCTGGCCGTCTACCGAGACGATGTCGTAGTCGGTAGCCGCGAGGTTGCGCCCCTGCAGCTCACCGCGGATCTCGACCTTCACTCCGGAAAGGCGCCGCAACTCGGGGTCGAGTGCGCCGGAAAGCGTGTAGGTGGTGCCGTCTTCCGCCCGCAGCACCGGATAGCTGCTGACCGGCTCGGAGCCGACCACCTGCACCGTCCCCTGCAGCTCCACCTGGCCATTCGCGGCCGCGTTCTCCATCGCCGGAGCGCAGGCAGCAAGGAGCAGAGCGAGGGAAAGAGAAGCGGCTCGCATCTACTTTGTCCTCACCAGCGTAACGCGCAGGCTCGCGGGCGGAGCCACTCCGCCGGAGGTCGCCCGTACCGCCGCCAGACCGTTCGCCGGCACGCCGAAGCGCACGAAGGCGCCGGTTCCGGCGAAGGGGCGGAATGAGAGCGTGGCGCCGGTGAGTGGGAAGGTCTCCAGCGGGTACTGCGAGTACACCTGGTTCCCCGAAGAATTGCGGAGGGCCAGCACGAGGGAACGATGGTTCCAGCTCGGCAGCGTCACCTCCGACGGAATTCCCGGAACCGCGTCGTCGGTGTAGGTCGAGGTCGTCCACTGCCTCGCCCAAACGAGCGGGTCTGCGTTGATCGAGGTCTGCAGGTTCGCTAGTCCGGCGTTGTCCGCGTTTACCAGGCCGAACCAGAACGGTTGATCGGGACCCGACTTACGGTCGGCTGCGTACCGAAGCAAGGCCCATGCAGCCCCCCGCGCGTCGATTTCGAGCCCATCCGACGCTTCGGTATCCAGTACCTGGGTGTCCTCCGGACCCTCGAGATAGTTGATGTACCGGCTTAGGTTCGAGATCTGGTACGTATTGAAGGCGTCGAGTGCCGCCTGCGACTGACGCAGCTGCTCGATGGTGATGTTCTGGCGTGGAGCCAGTCCGCTTGCCTCGTAGAATCCTAACTCCTCGGCGATGTGGCTAAGACCTTCGTTCAGCCAGACGTCCTCCGTGAGGCTGCTGGAGTTGTTGACGTACATCCGGCGCGACTGGTTGATGAGGTGCTGGAACTCGTGAAGCGTGACGCTCACCGTCGAGCGACGGATCTGATCCTCCGTCCGTTTGTTGCCGTTGATTACGCCGTTGGGATCGGGAGCGAGCAGGTAGAACATTTCGCGTTCATTGCTCGTCGCGCAGGTTCCGAAGGGACTGGTGCCGGTTCGGGGGAAAAGGTCACGGCCGAAAAAGAAGCCCGCGACGAACGAGGTGGCGTCTGCTCCGGTAAGCTCGTTGACAACGCGAGTGTAGAAGATTACTACGCGATTGTTGTCGTCGATGTCGGATGGCTCGCCGAAGTTGCGGGTGTCGATCGGCCAGACAAAGTTGTCGAACCGCTGACCGAAGGAGCGGTACTCCGCGTCCGTGACGTTGCTCGGGGGGTTCGTGGTATCGACCACCACGATCGCCCGCTGTGTGACGGCCACGACTCGTCCGGTCCGATTATTGGGATTGGAGCACGCTTGGTCCGGGTTCGCGTTGAGCGTGATCAAGCTGCCTTCCGCCGGTGTTTCGACCATCAGGGCTCGCAGCGCTCCAGACGACGCGCGCCGGGCCATCTCCGCGCGCGCACCTGGCAAGAGCGGCGTAAGCTCTCGGATCTCCCGCTCGCGGAGTCGAAGCTCCCAATCGAGGTCACGCCGCGGCTCGACCGGGGCCGCCGACAAGCTCAACCCCGCTGACGGCGATAGGAAAGGAGTCGGCGGTCCCGCGGCCGCCGTCACGCCGCCCGCGCTCACCTCCACGGCGAGCCTCGCGGCGCCCGCGCCGGAGTGGTGGAAGGGGACGTAGACGTATTCAGAGCCGGGACCGCCAGCGACGCAGAGCAGGGCCGCCCCCCCGCCGCTGGCGACGAACGTCTCACCCACGGCAAGGTTGATGGTGTTCGCGGGGTCGCACTGCTGGCTCGGCGGCGGCGCCACGTTGACGGTGACGGTTTCCTGCGCCCCCCCAGCGGATGCCGTGATGTCGGCCGTTCCCGCCGCGATGCCGGTGACCAGTCCGGTCGTGGAAACTGTGGCCACCCCGGGGGTGCCGCTGGTCCAGGTCACGCTCTGCCCCGTCACCACGCCCCCCGAAGAGTTGGTCAGGGTGACGGTGAGCTGGAGGGTGCCGCCCACCTGGATCGTCGGAGGCGGTGCGGGAGCGATGGCGAGGTCGGCGACGCGGTCGCCGGGTCCCGTGCTGTCGCCGCCACACGCCGCCAGCAGCGCGAGGAACATCGGGAGTGCCGACAGGGTGTAGCGCTTCATGGAGATCTCGCGAACGGGTTTGCCGGAAGGAAGAGGGGGCGCGGGCTCACGCGCAGCCCTTCGAAGTACGAAGAACCGCCTTCGCCTGGATTGCTTACTCGTTTCTCACGTGCGGAGTTCCTCCCCACCTGTCGTTACGAAAGCGTGGTCCGGGCGCGACGCGGACGCTATCTTGCGCCGCCACGGATCGCCCGAGGCGAATAACCCGAACGCGCCACACGTGCCGTCACCTCCAGCGAGCAATTTCCTCGCCATCTCCGACTGGGACCGGCAAGCGCTGATCGACACGCTCGATCTCGCCGCCCGCCTCAAAAAAGACCCTCCCGCGGATCGCCCGCTGGCGCGCAAAACGCTGGCGATGATCTTTGCCAAGAGCTCGACGCGCACCCGGGTTTCTTTCGAGGTCGGCGCGTACCAGCTCGGCATGCACGCCCTCTTCCTGTCGTCCCGCGACATCCAGCTCGGCCGTGGGGAGCCGATCCGCGACACCGCGCGGGTGCTTTCCCGCTACGTGGATGCGATCATGATCCGCACCTTTGCGCAGGAAGACGTCGAGGAGCTGGCCGAGTGGAGTGAGGTGCCGGTGATCAACGGCTTGACCGATCTGCTCCACCCCTGCCAGGTCATGGCCGATCTGCAGACGGTCCGCGAGAATCTCGGAGAGGACCTTGCCGGCGTCACGGTCGCCTGGGTGGGTGACGGCAACAACATGGCGAACTCGTGGCTCAACGCCGCGGCCGCGTTCGGTTTCCACCTGCGGCTTGCGTTCCCGAAAGGGTACGCGCCGGACGCGGAAATCCTCGACCGTGCCAGGAGCGCGACGGCGGTCGTCACCACCGATGACCCACGCGAAGCCGTCACCGGCGCCGACGTCGTGACGACCGACGTCTGGACCTCGATGGGGCAGGAAGAAGAAGCTGCGGAGCGCGAGCAGGCGTTCCGCGGCTACTGCATCGACCGGGGGATGATGGAAACAGCGTCCGAGCGCGCCATATTTCTGCACTGTCTCCCCGCCCATCGGGGCGAAGAGGTCACCGAAGAAGTGGTTGAAGGGAGCTGGTCGCGCGTCTGGGACGAGGCCGAGAACCGGCTGCACGCGCAGAAGGCGATCCTGCTGCGGCTGCTGGCGCCGGACGCGCACGGTGGCTGAAACCCCGCTGCGCCGCACGCCGCTGCACGCCGAGCACCTCCGCCTCGACGCCAGGCTCGTCCCCTTCGCAGGGTACGAGATGCCGGTGCACTACCCCACGGGGATCACAGCCGAGCACCGCGCCGTCCGCGAGGCCGCGGGGCTCTTCGACGTTTCCCACATGGGAGAGTTCGAGGTGCGCGGGCCGGACGCCGCGGCGTTCCTCCAGCGTACCACGAGCAACGACGTGGAGCGGCTGGAGGTGGGGCAGGCGCAGTACTCGACGCTGCCGCGCGAGGACGGCACGCTGCTGGACGACCTGCTCGTCTACCGTCATCCGGACCGCTACATGCTGGT
>JBPCJG010000170.1:0-4767 GCA_051005515.1 Longimicrobiaceae bacterium | reverse complement strand
GCGCCGTCGCCGCAGCGCTCCTCCAGCGCCGCCGTCATCTCGTCGAGCGATTCGGCGACTATGGTGTTCAGCACCGTCGCGGGGAAGGAGATGCTCTGCGACGAGCCCAGCGCGCGGAACTCGAACTTGTTGCCGGTGAAGGCGAAGGGCGAGGTCCGGTTGCGGTCACCGGCGTGGCGGGGGAGCTGCGGTAGCACCGAGCTGCCGAGCCCCATCAACCCTCCCTGCTTGCTGGACTTCGCGTCCTTAGCCTCGATCTGCTCCAGCACGTCCTGGAGTTGGTCGCCGACGAAGACCGACATGATCGCCGGGGGCGCTTCGTTGGCGCCGAGACGGTGGTCGTTGCCGGCGAACGCCACCGCGATGCGCAGCAGATCCTGGTGCCGCTCCACCGCCCGCAGCACCCCGGTGCAGAAGAAGAGGAACTGCATGTTTTCGTGTGGCGTCTCCCCCGGCTCGAGCAGGTTCTGCTCGTCCGTCCCCAGCGACCAGTTCAGATGCTTGCCGCTCCCGTTCACACCGGCGAAGGGCTTTTCGTTCAGCAGCGCCACCAGACCGTACCGCCTGGCCAGCCGGCGCAGCGCGAACATGGTCATCTGCTGGTGATCGGCGGCGACGTTCGCGTGCTCGAAGACCGGCGCCATCTCGTACTGTCCGGGTGCCACCTCGTTGTGGCGCGTCTTCACCGGCACCCCGAGCCGGTAGAGCTCGCGCTCGACCTCCATCATCAATCCCAGCACGCGGTCCGGGATCGACCCGAAGTAGTGGTCCTCGAGCTCCTGGCCGCGGGGCGGCTTGGCGCCGAACAGCGTCCGCCCCGTGGTCACCAGGTCGGGTCTGCGGAAGTAGAACTCCTCGTCGATCAGAAAGAACTCCTGCTCGGGTCCGAGCGTCGTCACCACGCGTGGGGCGTCGGTCCCGAAGAGCTTCAGAGCCCGGCGCGCCTGCCTGTCGAGAGCGGAGATGGAGCGCAGCAGCGGGATCTTCAGATCCAGCGCCTCACCGGTCCAGGACGCAAAGGCAGTGGGAATGCAGAGGAAGGCGCCGCTCTCGCTCTTGCTGATGAAGGCGGGGCTGGTAGGGTCCCACGCGGTGTATCCACGCGCCTCGAAAGTCGCCCGCAGTCCGCCCGACGGGAACGACGACGCGTCGGGCTCACCCTGGATCAGTTCCTTGCCGCTGAACTCGACGATCGCGCCGCCGCCCTCGTTCGGGGTGACGAAGGAGTCGTGCTTCTCGGCCGTCGAGCCGGTCAACGGCTGGAACCAGTGGGTGAAGTGCGTGGCGCCGTGCTCCAGCGCCCACTCCTTCATCGCCAGGGCCACGGCGTCGGCGTGGGCGGGGTCGAGCTCGTGCCCCGTGTCGAGCGTGGCTGAGACGGCGCGAAAGACCGCCTTGGGAAGGCGGGTCCGCATTTCCTTCAGGCCGAACGTGTTTTCGCCGAAGATCTCCTCGATGTCGAGGAGCTCGCTCGACGCCGCGCCGTTGCCGCTGGCGGGAAGAGCGCGGTTGCGGCCGGCGGCGAGGATGTCGAAGCGGGCGGTGGCTTTGGGCATGTCTGTGCTCAGGGTGAGGGCGCGCGATCCAGCGCTACGAGGCTGGTTTCCTTGTGGGTGGAAAGGACGATGCTGGTGGTGGTCCACTGCACCCCCGGCCAGGCCTGGACCTCGGCGAGGAGCTGTTCGAGCGATCCGGTGTTTGCCGTGCGGATCTTGAGCAGGTGCGACCCCTCTCCGGTGACGGAGTGGCATTCGAGGATCGCCGCAGATTCGCGTGTACGTTCGATGAAGGGGGCGTAGTGGCGCGAACCGTTGATGCCGACGGCGATGAAGGCGGTTACGTCCTGCCCGAGCTGTTTGGCGTCGAGCAGGGCGGTGAAGCGACGGATCACCCCCGCCTCCTCGAGCTTGCGGAGGCGCTCGGCGACGGCGGGCGAGGAGAGGCCCACGGAGTGCGCGAGGTCCTGCTGCGACGTTCTGCCGTTCTCCTGCAACAGGTCGAGGAGGTGGAGGTCGATGGAATCCAGCACGTAGCAGCTAAAAAACTAAGGTAAAAAGGTCGATCAACGTAAATTACTTTGGCAAGATACAGGCCGAGCTTACGATGTCAAGGTGCAACCGCATAGCTGCGCAGGCCGTCGAGCGGCCTTTGCCCCGCCAGTGGGAGGATCACGCCGGGGTTGAGGATCCCATCCGGGTCGAACGCCTCCTTGACGATCCGGAAGAGCCCCACCATCTCCTCCCCCCAGATGCGTTCCAGCAGCGGCGCCCGCAGCCGGCCGTCCCCGTGCTCGCCAGAAAGCGTTCCGCCCAACGCCGCTACCCCGTCGGCGATTTCGAGCAGCACCGCTTCCACGGTGTCCCACCACCCCGGCTCGCGTACGTCCACCAGCGGGTTGACGTGGAGGTTGCCGTCTCCCGCATGGCCGAAGATCACCGCGGGAAGCCGGTGACGCGCGAGCGTCGAACGCAGGAGGCGGACGTAGTCGGCGAGGCGTGCGACCGGCACCACGCCATCCTCGATGAACTGCATCGAGACGCGGCCGTCCGTTCGCGCTGCGATCAGCGGGCTCGCCGCGTGCCGCAGCTCCCAGAGCCGGGTATTCGCCTCGGGGTCCGACGCGGTGATTACGCGATCGGCGGCTGCGGCGAGCTCCTGCCGCAGGGCGCTCAGCGAGCGCTGCACTCCCTTCTCGTCCGCGGCTTCGAACTCGATCAGCAGCACCGCCTCCAGCCCCTCCCGCAAGGAGACGGGAGACGACTCCCGAACGAGATCCAGAAAGGTGCGGTCGAGCAGCTCGCAGGCGGCGGGGGCGAGGGGGAGGAGCCGCTCGACTGCCTCCCCTGCGGCTTCGAGCGACGTGAACTCGAGCAGCGCGACGCCGGCGGCTCCCGGAGGCGGCGCGAGCCGGACGTCGGCCGAGACCACGAGCGCCAGCGTCCCCTCGCTCCCGATCACGAGGTCCAACAGATCGCCGCTGTCCAAGTATTCGCGCAGTGCGTAACCCGACGAATTCTTGCGGACCCGCGGCCAGCGCGCGACGATCCAGTCGGCGCGGTCGTCCAGGGCGCGGTCGATCCCATCCGCGACCGTCCGCAGCGCGGGCGGCGGCGGCTTGCCGCGCTCGAGTCGCGCGAGCTCGCCGGTCGCGAGCACCACCTGGAGCGCCTCCACCCAGCCCCGCATCGCCCCGTGCAGGAGCGAGTGCGCCCCCGCGGAGTTGTTCGCGATCATCCCGCCGAGGGTCGCGCGGTCCCCGCTCGACGGGTCCACGGGAAGGTACAGTCCGCGGGAAGCGCAGGCGGCGTTCAGCTGCGCCCGCGTGACGCCCGGCTCGACCCGGACGGTGCAGCGCTCTGAATCGACTTCGCCGATTCCCCCGAAGCGGCTCCGCAGGTCTACGACGACGTCCCCGCCGACGTTGCCGCCGGGCATCCCCGTCCCCGCCGCTCGCGGGACCAGGCGCTCGCCGCGGAGCGACGCCCAGCGTGCCAGCAGCGCTACGTCATCCGCATCTTCGGGAATGGCAACCGCTCGCGGGAGCAGGTGCAGGATCCCCGCAGCGCTCGCGTAGGGTTCGCGCGCGTCTGCCGCGGTAAGCCAGGCGCCGCGGAACCGCTCGGGAGGCGACTGGCGCGTCTGTTTCACGCGCGTGCGGCTTGACAGGGGCTGAGGGAGCGCGGCATGGTTCCCTCCCGCTTCACCATCCTTTCCGTCCGGCTCATCGATGGCGCAGCACCACCAGATGCTCCGGGAGGTCAGCCGGACCTTTGCGCTCTCGATCGAGCAGCTCCCCGGTCCGAGCCGGGAGGCACTCACGTTGGCCTACCTGCTGCTGCGCGTCTCCGATGGCATCGAAGACCACCCCTCCATCGGCGTTGGACGCAAGGTGGAGCTGCTGGAGCTGTGGGAGAGCGTTCTCGCCGGGACCGAGCGGCCGGCCGCGCTTCCCGCCGCGATCGGCGACCTCGACCCCGACAATCCCGAAATCGCGGTCGCCCTGCGCTCTGAGGATCTGCTCGCGCGCGTCGAGCGCCTCCCGGCAGGGTTGAAGGAGTCGCTGCTCGGTCGGGTGCGGAAAACGACGCTGGGGATGGCACGCTGGCAGCGCCACGGTCCGCGCGTGGCGGACGAAGCCGAGCTCGACGACTACATGCACCAGGTGGCCGGGAGGGTGGGGTACCTGATCACGGACGTCTTCGCCTGGTATTCCCCTGCGCTCCGGGAGCGCCGCGACGAGCTGCTGGAGCTGGGGCGGGAGTTCGGGCTGGGGTTGCAAACGGTGAACGTGATCCGGGGGCTGCGCGGCGACCTGCGGCGCGGGTGGATCTTCGTCCCCCAGACGTATCTCGACGACGCGGGCTTGTCGGGGGAGGAACTGTTCGACCCCGCCCAGGTCGCGCGGGCGCTGCAGGTGGTGGAGCGCCTGGTGGTCAAAGCCGAACGGCACCTCCGGCAGGGTCTCGAATACGTGCTGACGCTGCCGCGCCGGCTCCACCGCTACCGACTGATGTGCATCTGGCCGCTGTTCTTCGCGACGCGCACGCTGGCGGTGAGCCGCGGCAATCCGCGGGTGCTGCGGGACGAAGCCAAGATCACCCGCGAGGACGTGCGCGCGATCATGCGCGCCAGCACTTTCTTCGGGTGGAGCAACCGCTGGTTGGAATGGTACTACGAGCGGCTGAACCCGCTCGGCGGCGCGCCTCAGGCCGCGCAGCGGGGGCAGACGCCGACCACCTCCACGTGAACCCCGCGGATGCGAAAGCC
>JBPCJG010000169.1:0-23491 GCA_051005515.1 Longimicrobiaceae bacterium | reverse complement strand
GCGATCATCGCCATCGAGCGCGAGGTCGGCCTCGGCGATTACGTGGAAACCGGCACCGAGGTCCACGCTCGGGTATCGGCGCCCATGTTGTCCACCATCTTCACTCCCTACTCCCCCCTCCACGACGGCGCCGCTGTGGTGCGGGGCGATCAGATCCTGGCCGCCGGAGTCATCCTTCCGCTCACCCAGTTCCCCGTCGCCGACAAGAGTCTGGGCACCCGCCACCGGGCCGCGATCGGCCTGTCGGAGGAAACCGACGCCATCGTGATCGTGGTTTCGGAGGAGACCAGCCAGATCTCCGTGGCCCATCGCGGAACCCTCCAGCGCGACTTCGATCGCGACCGGCTGGCCCGGCTGCTCGCCGCCAAAGAAGCGCCGCTCGGCGTGCCCGCGTAGCGGGGTTGCGCGCTTGCGCCCCGCGGGCGGCAGGGTTACTGATCGTGGGATGCGAACGGAGCAGATCCGGAGGCGGCTGGCGGAGTGCCGCGAGCGGATCGACTCGGCGCGGGAGCGGTCCGGCCACGAGCAGCCGGTCGGGCTGGTGGCCGTCACCAAGACCCATCCGCGGGAACTGCTCGAAGCCGCCCGCGAAGCGGGGATCGAGGACGTCGGCGAGAACCGGGTGGGCGAGCTGGAGCAAAAGGTGGGAGCGCTCGGCAGGGAGGCGTTCCGCTGGCACCTGGTGGGCCACCTGCAACGGAACAAGGCGGCGCGAGCCATTCAGCTCTTCGATCTGCTCCACTCGTTGGACTCGCTGCGTCTGGCCCGGACCCTGTCTGCGGAGGCGGCAGGCCGCGAAGCGTTGGTGCGGGTCCTGGTCCAGGTGAACACGTCGGGCGAAGCGTCCAAGTACGGGCTGGATCCGGAGGAAGCGCTGAAGGTGCTGGAGCAGATCTGCGCGCTGCCCGGCTTGGCGGTCGAAGGCTTGATGACGATGGCGCCGTACACCGACGACCAGGCAGTGCTGCGGCGCACCTTTCGCGCAGCGTGCGACCTCTGGGAGCTCGCTAGCGGGCAGGTGGAAGGCTTCCGTCCGCTGCACCTATCGATGGGAATGAGCAACGACTACGAGATCGCGGTGGAGGAGGGCAGCACGCTGGTGCGCCTCGGCACCGCACTCTTTGGAGAACGACCCCGATGATCGACCTCACCCCGCTCGACGTCCGCAAGAAGAAGGGCGATTTTCGGCGCGCGATGCGCGGCTACGAGCCCGCGCAGGTGGACGACTTCCTCGACCTCGCCGCCGAGCGGCTGGAGGAATTGGTGCGCGAGAACGGCGTACTCGGCGGCCGCGTCGAGGAAATGGAGCGCGCGATGGCGGAGTACCGCGACCGCGAGCGGGCGATGAACGAGGCGCTCGTTTCCGCGCAGCAGCTCCGCGAGGAGATGCGCGAACAGGCGTCGCGGGAGTCGGAGCTGCTGCTCAAGGACGCGCGCGGCGAAGCCGAACAGATCGTCGGGGAAGCACGCCGCCAGGCCGCCGTCGCCCTCGAAGCGCTGCGCCGTCTCCAGGGACAGCGCGCGCGCTTCCTGCGCGTCTTCCGTACGCTGGTGGAGCGGCAGCTCGGCGAGATCGACCAGGAGGAAGCGGGACTGCGCGAGGTGGCGCGCCTGGATGCGGACGAGCGTTTACCCGCGGGCGCCGAGGTCGGTTGAGCGCTGCTCCACTGAACGGGTGAATGCGTCCGCGGAAATCGTCCGCGGACGGTGCGCTCTCGACCCCGAGATCGGCATCGTCCTCGGCACCGGCCTCGGCGCGCTCGCCGACCGCATCGATGTCGCCGCAGCGATCCCGTACGCCGAGCTCCCGGGCTTTCCCGTCCCCACGGTCGAGTCCCACAGCGGCCAGCTCCTCCTCGGCACCCTCGGCGGCCGCCGCATCGCGGCGATGCAGGGGCGCTTCCACCGCTACGAAGGGTACACACTGCAGGAAGTGACTTTCCCCATCCGCGTGCTCCGCGCGTTGGGGTGCGAGACGCTCGTGCTGACCGGCGCGTGCGGGGGGATGCACCCATACTGGCTGCCCGGAGACCTGGTGCTGCTCGCGGATCACATCAACCTGCTCGGCGACAACCCGCTCGTGGGGCCGAACGACGAGGCGCTCGGCCCCCGCTTCCCCGACATGTCCGATGTCTACGCGGCGGAATTGCGCCAGCTGGCGCGGGCAGCGGCGCTGCGGCTCGGGATCCCGCTGCGCGAGGGCGTCTACGTCGCCGTACCCGGACCGTCGCTGGAAACCCGCGCCGAATACCGCATGCTCCGACAGGTCGGCGCGGACGTGGTCGGCATGTCCACCGTCCCGGAAAGCATCGTCGCGGTGCACTCCGGGATGCGCGTACTCGCCGTCTCCATCATCACCGACCAGTGCCTCCCCGACGCCCTGGAGCCGGTGGATGTCGCCCGCATCATCGCCACGGCGCAGGCGGCGGAGCCGCGGCTCACGGAACTGGTCGGCGCCGTGGTGGAGGCGATGTGAGCGGGCGCTACCCCGAGCTGCCCGCGTCGGCAGGCACTCTCGAAGAGGCGATCCTCCGCGTCTGGAACGAAGAAGACACCTTTGCCCGCGCGCTCGAGCAGACCGCGGAGGGCGAGCCGTTCGTCTTCTACGAGGGGCCGCCCACCGCGAACGGCAGGCCCGGGATCCACCACGTGCTCGGCCGCACCATCAAGGACGCCGTGGCGCGCTTCCGCACCATGCAGGGGCGCTACGTGCCGCGCATCGCCGGGTGGGACACGCACGGGCTGCCCGTCGAGATCGAGGCGGAGCGGCGGCTGGGGATCTCCGGCAAACCTGAGATCGAGGAGGTGGGGATCGCACGCTTCAACGAGGTCTGCCGCGAAAGCGTGCTCCAGTACACGGGGGAGTGGGAGCGCTTCTCGGCCCGCATCGGCTACTGGCTCGACTATGCGCACCCGTACGTCACCTACCGGCCGGAGTACATCGAGTCGGTCTGGTGGCTGCTCAGCGAGATCGCGGGTCGCGGCCTCATCTACCGGGGCCACAAGATCCTTCCCTACTGCGGCCGCTGTGGGACCGGGCTCTCCAGCCACGAGTTGTCGCTCGGCTACGAGACCGTCCGCGATCCCTCGCTATACGTCACCCTGCCGGTGCTGGGGGATGATGGGGAAGCCGACGGGCGCGAATTGCTGGTATGGACCACCACCCCGTGGACGCTGGTCTCCAACGTCGCCCTCGCCGTGGGGCCGGAGCTGGAGTACGCGGAGGTGGAGCACGACGGGCGCCGCTACCTGCTCGCCAGGTCGCGGGTCGAGCCGCTCTTCGGCGCCGACGCCGAGATCGCCCGCACGCTCGGCGCGGACGAGCTGATCGGACTGCACTACCGTCGTCCCTTCGACTGGCTCGAGCCGGTCGGGTACGACGCCGAAACCGTCGAGCGCGGCTGGCGCGTTTATCCGGCGGAGTGGGTGTCGGCGGAGGAAGGCACCGGCGTGGTCCACACCGCGGTAGCGTTCGGCGCCGACGACTACGAGCTGGGGCGCGAGGTGGGGCTCCCTATCATCATGCCGGTGGACGACCGCGGCCGCTTCCGCGACGACGTTCCCCTGGTCGGCGGCCAATTCGTAAAAGACGCCGACGACGCGCTGGTGCGCGACCTCAAGGAGCGCGGGCTGGTCTTCCGCTCCAGCCGCGAGGAGCACTCGTACCCGCACTGCTGGCGCTGCGGGAGTCCCCTCATCTACATGGCGCGCGACTCCTGGTTCATCCGCACCACCGCGGTGCGGGAAGAGCTGCTCGCGAACAATCGGGCGGTCCGCTGGCATCCGCCGGAGATCGGCACCGGCCGCTTCGGCGAGTGGCTGGAGAACAACGTGGACTGGGCGATCTCCCGGAGCCGCTACTGGGGGACGCCGCTCCCGGTATGGGTGTGCGACGCCGACCCGTCGCACCTGGAGTGGATCGGCTCGTTCGCGGCGCTCGCGGAGCGCGCCGGAGTCCTCCCCGACGACTTCGACCCGCACCGCCCCGGGATCGACGAGCTGCACTGGAGCTGCACGTCGGAAGGCTGCGGAGGGACGATGCGGCGCGCCCCCGAAGTGATCGACGTCTGGTTCGATTCCGGGGCGATGCCGTACGCCCAGCAGCACTATCCGTTCGAGAACCGCGACCGCTTCCACCGGCAGTTCCCCGCGGACTTCATCTGCGAGGCCGTGGACCAGACGCGCGGCTGGTTCTATTCGTTGCTGGCGATCGGCACGCTGATGGAGGACGGCCCTGCGTTCCGCAACGTGATCGTCAACGACCTGATCCTGGACGCCACGGGGCAGAAGATGTCCAAGTCCAAGGGGAACGTGGTGGATCCGTGGGAGGCGCTCGACGAGTACGGCGCCGACGCGGTGCGCTGGTACCTGCTCGCCTCGTCTCACCCCTGGCTCCCCAAGCGCTTCGACGCCGCCGGGGTGGGGGAGGTGGACCGCAAGATTCTCGACACGCTGCGCCAGACGTACCGCTTCTTCGCCCTCTACGCGAACCTGGAGGCGGACGCGCCTCGCGACGACGCGCGCTCGGAGCACCCGCTCGACCGCTGGCTGCGCTCGCGACTCGCCACGGTGACCGGCGCCGTGATCCGAGATCTGGAGGCGTACGACCTCACGCACGCGATCCGGGCGCTGGGCGACTTCGTGGTGGATGACCTTTCCAACTGGTACGTGCGTCGCTCCCGCGAGCGCTTCTGGGGGAGCGGCGATGGCGCCGACGCGGCGGCGTTCGCGATGCTGCGGACGGCGCTGCTGACTACGACCCGGCTGATGGCGCCCTTCGCCCCCTTCCTCGCCGACTGGCTGCACCGCGCGCTCACCGGGGGTGCCAGCGTCCACCTCGCCGGCTTCCCGGAGGTGGTGGAGGGGGACGGCGACGAGGCGCTCGAGCAAGCCATGGACGCGGCGCGACGGCTTTCCACGCTGGGGCGTGCGGCGCGCGAGCGCGTGGGCATCCGCGTCCGCCAGCCGCTCGGCACCCTGCACGCCGTGGTCCCCGACGCCGTTTCCGTTCCCCCCGAGCTGCTGGAGATCCTGCGTGACGAACTGAACGTGCGCCGGGTCGAGTTCCTGGACCGCGCCGAGGAAATCGTCGAGTTCAGCGCCCGCCCCGATTTCCGCGCGCTGGGGGCGCGGCTCGGCAAGCGGACGCCGCGTGCGGCGGAGGCGATTCGCGCGCTGCCGTCGGAAGCCATCGCCGCCTTCCGCCGGGGCGAGCCGCTCGCCGTCGAGGTCGACGGCGGTATGGTGGCGCTCGGCGCCGGCGACTTCGAGGTGGTGCAGAGCACCCGCGGGGACCTGGTGGTGGAGGCCGACGGCCCTTTCACGGTGGCGCTCGACCCCACCCTCACTCCGGAGTTGAAAGCGGAAGGACTCGCACGCGAGCTGATCAACCGCATCCAGCGCTTGCGGCGCGACGCGGGGCTCGCGGTTTCCGACCGCATCGAGCTTTCGATCGCCGGTGGCGAAGAGGTGCAGCGGACGCTTGCGGCGCACGGCGACACCGTAGCGGCGGAGACTCTCGCGACCGGGCTGCACGTCGGCGGGGATCTGGCCGCCGGCCGGTGGGACGTGACCCGTGAGGTGGACCTCGGAGGCGTCCCGGCCACCGTCGCCCTGCGCCGCGAAGCCAGCGAAGAGGCGGCGTGAACGGCGCCGCCACCGGGCATGCGACGGCTCCGCCGCGGAGCGACGCCTCCAAGCTCGCGCTCTTCGGAGTCACGGTCTCGGCCGTACTCGTGCTCGACATCGTCACCAAGCTGATCGTCCAGCGCACGCTGACGCCGTACGTTCCGGTTCCCGTTCTGGGAGATTTCTTCCGGCTCACCTACATTTTCAACCCCGGGGCGGCGTTCGGCCTGCACCTGGGTGAGTATTCCCGCTGGATCTTTTTGCTTCTCTCGCTCGTCGCGACTGTAGTTCTGTTCGCGATGTATCGTACCACGCCCGCGCACGACCGACTGCGGCTCTTCGCCATCGCGTTGGTGACCGCCGGGGCCATCGGCAACCTGATCGACCGGATCCGCTCTCCGCGTGGCGTGATCGACTTCCTCGACTTCGACCTGGGCTTCGCGCGCTGGCCCGTCTTCAACGTGGCGGACATCGGGGTCAGCGTGGGCGCCCTGCTGCTCGCTTTTTCCCTGTGGCGGGAGGATACCCCGGCAAGCGCCGATGGCGACGGGTGAGCGGCGGGAAGAGTGGATCGTAGAAGCAGGGGCAGACGACCGGCTGGACAGCTATCTCGCCGCCCGGCTGGGGGTATCCCGCTCCCGCGTGGCGCGCTGGATCGAGGCGGGGCGCGTCCGTCTCAACGACGCCATCCCGCGCAAGCGCGACCGGCCGCTCCCCGGCGACCGACTCCGCGTTCGCGTCCCTGCGCCGGAGCCATCGCACGTGGTCCCCGAAGCCATCCCGCTCTCCATCGTCCACGAGGACGAGGACCTGCTCGTGGTCGACAAGCCGGCGGGGCTGGTGGTGCACCCCGCGCCGGGGCACCGCAGCGGAACGCTGGTCAACGCGCTGCTGCACGCCGTGCCCGACCTGTCCGGGATCGGGGGCGTGCTCCGCCCGGGGATCGTGCACCGCCTCGACCGGGACACCTCCGGCTTGCTGGTAGTGGCCAAGCACGACGAGGCGCACCGCGCGCTCTCCGACGCTCTCCGCCGCCGGGAAGTGAAGCGTGAGTACCTCGCCCTCTGCTGGGGTCATCTGGGTGGCGACGAGTTGACGGTGGATGCTCCCATCGCCCGGCACCGCAACGAGCGGAAGCGGATGGCGGTCGTGGAGGGCGGCCGCAGCGCGATCACCCGCTTCCGGCGCTTGGAGCGGTGGCAGGGGGCGGACCTGCTCCGCGCGCAGCTGGAAACCGGACGCACGCACCAGATCCGCGTGCACCTGCTGCACGTCGGGCACCCGCTGGTCGGAGACGCGGTTTACACTGCCGGGGCGGAACGCGGCTTCTCCGGGCCGCACCGCGCCTGGGCAGCCGAGCTGGCGCGCCGCACGCCGCGACACTTTCTGCACGCCGAGCGCCTCGCGTTCCGGCACCCCCGGAGCGGTGAGGCGATGGTCTTCCAGGCGCCGCTTCCGCCGGATCTGGCGGGGGTCGTGGAGTGGGCCTGCGGCGGGCAGGAATCCGCTTGACCCGCGGGCGGGCCGCCCCTATACTTCCGCGAATCTCCCGCCTGCAACCCGACCCTGATGCTGCCCGCCGCACCGGACGCCTTCCCCGAGGAGGCGGACGCCCCCGCGCCGCACCGCATCGTCCTCTTCGAAGCGGGGGGACACTGGTTCGGCATTTCGCTGGACCGGGTGCTGGAGATCGTCCCGGCGCTCCCCTACACACCACTACCCGGGAGCGCCGAGCACGTCGCGGGCCTCGTGAACCTGCGCGGACGCATCGTCACGGTGATCGATCTCGCAATGCGACTCCGCCTGCCCGCCGCCTCCACGTCGCCGGACCACAGCATCGTGATCGTCGAGCACGCGGGGAAGGCGGTGGGGATCGCCGTGGGAGAGATCGCCCGCATGATCGAAACGGACGAGCTGGCGTTGCGCGAGCCGGCCGACACGCTCCGCTCGCTGCACCTCGAACGGTGCCACTTCCAGGGTGTCGGCGAGGTGGACGAGCGCGTCTACACGGTGATCGATCCCGAGGCGCTGCTGGCGCCCATCCTGGCATGACCCTGCTGAGTTCCCTTTTCCCGGAGACCGGATGAGCCGCACCGTACTGATCTGTGACGACGCCATCTTCATGCGCACCATGATCGGCGACATCCTCCGGCAGGCGGGCTTCGAGGTGGTCGGCGAAGCGGAAACCGGCGTGCAGGCCGTGGACAAGTACCGCGAGCTGAAGCCGGATCTGGTGACCATGGACATCGTCATGCCCGACATGGGCGGCATCGATGCGGTGCGCGAAATCGTCGCGGAGGACCCGACGGCCAGGATCCTGATGTGCAGCGCGATGGGTCAGCAGGCGCTGGTGATCGAGGCCATCCAGGCGGGAGCCAAGGACTTCGTAGTGAAGCCATTCCAGCCGTCGCGGGTCCTCGAAGCGGTGCAGCGCGTGGCCGGCTGAGGGAGAGGGGACGGAATGGAGCTGTCGCAGTACGGCGAGCTGTTCCTTTCCGAGGCACGCGAGCACCTGTCGGCGATCAACCACCTGCTGCTGGAGCTGGAAGCCGGGCGCGGCGCCGCGGCGGCGGTCGAGGGTTTGTTTCGCTCCGTGCACACCATCAAGGGGATGTCGGCAACCATGGGGTACGCCGGGGTCGCGGCGCTGGCCCACGAATTGGAAGAGGTGCTCGACCGTTTGCGCAGCTCCGGCGGCGAGGTGGACCCCGGCACTCCCGACCTGCTCTTCGCGGCGGCCGACGCGCTCGAGCACAGCATCGACGCCGCCGTGGCCGAGGCGGCCGAGCCGGGAGAGGTGCGGCGGGTGGTGCAGAGACTGCGCTCCTTCGCCGGCTCGGAGGGGCCGATCGACGCTCTCGTCGGCGACACGATCGCAGAACCCGGCGAGGCCGTCCTCGCCGTAGAGGTGGAGGTTTCGGCAGAATCCGCGCTCCCCGGAGTGCGCGCTTTTCTGGTGCTCAAGCGCGCGCGGGAGCTGGGCGAGGTGAGCGGCGTCAGCCCGGACGAGGCGAGGTTCGGGGATGCCGCCTTCGCGGGCCATCTGCGCTTCCTGCTGCGCACCGAGGAGCCGGAGGCCGCCGTGCGCGAGGCGCTGGTGGGGGTGGGCGATGTCGCGGCGGTGGTCGTGGGAGAGCTGGGCGCCGCGGCCGCGCCGGATTCAGGACGTTCTGACGAGGCACGACGGAGCGGAGCGCGCAACATCCGGGTCGATCTGCGCCGGCTCGACGCGCTGATGAACGGCGTAGGGGAGCTGGTCATCCTACGCGACCGGCTGCAGCGTCTCGCGGCTTCGCAGCAGCCGGAGTTGCGCGACACGCTCGATCAGGCCGGACGGCTGATCTCGGAACTGCAGCACGAGGTGGTGCAGTCGCGGCTGGTCCCGGTCTGGCAGGTCTTCGACCGCTTCCCCCGTCTGGTCCGCGACGCCGCGCGGCAGCTCGGCAAACGGGTGGAACTGGTCATCGAGGGGAAGGAGACGCAGCTCGACCGCTCGGTGCTCGACGAGATCGGCGATCCGCTCGTACACCTGCTCCGCAACGCCGTGGATCACGGTTTCGAAACCCCCGCGGAACGACGTGCCGCCGGAAAATCGGAGACGGGCACGCTGCGGCTGGGTGCGGCGCGCGAGCGCAGCCACGTCGCGCTGCGCGTGGAGGACGACGGGCGGGGGATCGACCGGAAGCAGGTGCTCGCCCGCGCGTTGTCGCGTGGTCTGGTCGAGCCGGCCGCCGCCGCGGACCTGTCCGGCGAGGAGGTCTTCCGACTGCTCCTCCTCGCCGGCTTTTCCACCGCCGACGAAGTGACCGACGTGTCGGGGCGGGGGGTCGGTCTCGATGTCGTGGCCACGCGGGTGCGGGCGCTCGGCGGACTGCTCGAGATCCGCAGCCGGGAAGGAGCGGGCACCACGTTCATCCTCCGGCTCCCGCTTTCCCTGGCGATCGTCCGGGCTCTGCTCGTCCGCGTCGCCGACGAGGCCTTTGCGCTGCCGCTGACCCACGTCCTCGAGTCGGTCGAGCTGGAGCCGGGGCAGGTGGGGCTGCACGACGGGCGCCGGGTGGCCACGATTCGCGACGAGGTCTACCCACTCGTCGATCTGGGAGAACTGCTCGGGCGCCCGGGGCACGCCTTCGACACTCCGCGCCCGACGGTGATCGTCGAAGCAGCCGGCGCGCCGCTCGCAGTGGGCGTGGACGAGCTGGCGGGGCAGCAGGAGGTGGTCGTAAAAAGTTTCGACGCCACGCAGTGCACCCTGCGGCTGTTTTCCGGCGCGACGATTCTGGCCGACGGCAGGCCGGCGTTGATCCTGGACGTGGGCAGTCTCGCAGCCCTCGCCGTCGGCGACGCCGCCGCCGAGGGTGCAACCCCCCTCTAGCCCGCACCGCGACGATGGAGCTCGAACGGCTCGCCCCCCCGCAACTCGACGCCCTCCGCGAGGTCGCCAACATCGGCGCCGGCCACGCCGCCACCGCCCTGTCGCAGATGACCGGCGCGCGCATCGGCGTCGAAGTCCCGAAGCTGCAGATCGTCCCGCTCGAGGAGACGGCGGAAATGGTCGCTGGACCGGACGAGGTGGTAGCCGCGGTGTTGATGCACATGGTGGGAGATCTTTCCGGCCGCACGCTGCTCGTCTTTCCGGAAGATTCGGCGCGGCGCATCGCCGAGATCCTGCTCAAGCGTCCGGTCGGAGACGTGCGCAACTTCGGCGAGCTGGAGCGCTCCGCATTGCGGGAGGTCGGTAACATCCTCGCAGCGGCGTACATGAATGCTTTGTCCGATTTTCTCGGGCTGATGCTGCTGCCGTCGATCCCGAGCCTGGCGGTGGATCTCTGTGCCGCCATCGTCACGACCGCGTACGCGAATTTCGGACACGACCGGGACCGCGCGATGAGCATCCGCACCTCCTTTTCGATGGACAGCGAGTCGGTGCTCGCGTACTTCATCCTCCTGCCGGACTCCGAGTCGCTGGACGTGATCCTGCGCGCCGTCCGGCTCGAGTAGGAGATCCGCGCTTGGTAGCTCCGTCCGCCGTCGACTCATCACCGCCCGCCCCGCCGACCCCGGCGCCGCGTTCGGAGCGCGACCTGCGCATCCTGCGCTCCTTCGCCCGACGCATCGACCCCGCCGACCCCGGAGCCCACAACAACCTGGGTGTGGTCTATTTCAACAAGGGTCTCTGGGACGAAGCCGTCGCCGAATTCAACCGGGCGCTCGAGCTCGATCCGCGCATGCAGGTGGCGCGGCGCAATCTGGAGATCGCCTACTTCCGCACCGGCTACTACGAACGTGTGACCACCGCGCTGCGGGGGCGTCTCGCCGCGGCGCCAGGCGATGTCGACGCGAGGGCGGAGCTGGCGCAGACGCTGCTCCGCGCCGGCGACACGGAAGCCGCCGCGGCAGAATTGAAGCTCCTCCTGGAGCGCCGTCCCGACGACCTGCCGACGCTGATCCAGCTCGGCGAGGCGGAACGAGCCCGCGGCGCTACGGAGTCGGCGCTCGCCTGCTTCCGCCGGGCCGGGGAGTTGGACCCAGACAGCTCCGTGGTGCACCTCGCACTCGGCGAGCTTTTCTACGGCAGCGGTCGCAGCGACGACGCCGTGCGGGAGTTGGAAGCGGCGATCCGCTTCAACGCCGAGTTCGCCGAGGCGCACCACCTGCTCGCCTTCGTCTACGGCGATCTCGGGAGAATGGAGGATGCGGCGGCGGCGGCGCGGCGCGCGAACGAGCTGAACCCCCAGTACAGCCGGGCACAGACCAACCTTTCGCTGGACCGCTACAGCTCGGCGCGCTTCGAGGAGATGGTAGGCGAACGCGAACAGCCGGCGGCGGGCGAGGGATTTCTCGCCCACTACAACCTCGGCGTCGCTTTTCGCCAGCGCGGGCTGCACGAGGAAGCGCTGCGGGAGTTCTCTCATGCGCAGCAGGCGGGAGAGGACGAAGCCCTGGTGCGGCAGGCGATCGCGGAGCTGCGCCTGGCGATGGGGGAGCCGGACCGGGCCGCGACACTCTACGACTCCCTGCTCGAATCCGACCCCGCTTCTCCGAAGCTCCACAACGAGCGCGGGGTGGCGCACCACGCGCGGGGGCGGCTGGAGGAAGCCGAAGCGGATTACCGGCAGGCGCTGGAGAGTGATTCCAACTACCCGCTGGCGTGGAACAACCTCGGGATCGCGCGCATCCACTCGGGAGACGCCGCGGGCGGCGAGGCGGCGCTGCGCGAAGCCGTGCGCCTGCGCGCGGATTTCGTACAGGCGCACTGCAACCGCGGACTGCTGGCCTTCCGGCAGGGACGGCCGGACGAGGCGATGTCGGCGTACCGGGAAGCTCTCGCCGCCGACTCGGGGTCGGCGGCCGCCTGGACCGGGATCGGCGACGCGCTCGCGGAAGCCGACCGGCCGGCGGAGGCACGCACCGCCTACGTGCGAGCCGTGGAGGCGGATCCGGAGAACCCCGAAGCGCGCTACGGCCTCGGCTTCGTCCTGTCGGCGCTCGGTGACCACGACGGCGCGCTGCGCCAGACCGAGCGGGCGCTCGCGCTGGACCCGCTCCGTACGGTCACCCGCTTCCGCCTCGCGATCGAGCTGCAGTGGGAGTTCACGGAAATCCCGGCTCCTGATCTGGATGTGGCGGAGCGGGTTTCCGGCGCAGGGGGGAACGTCGCGAACTTCCGCTTTGACACGGACGAACTGGATTCCCTTTTCGGTGCGTTCGATGCTCCGGGCGACGACCACGCCCCCACCGCCGCGGGCGATCCGTATCGGCTCGCCCGCGACTACCGATCCAAGGGGTTGCTGGAGCGGGCGCTGGCGGAGGTGAGGCGGGTCGCCGCCGCGGGCAGCGATGCGCTCGACGCCGCGCTGCTGGCGGCGGAGATCCACGAGGAGCAGGGGCTGCACGGCGAAGCGCTCGAGCGCTTCGGCGAGGCGCTGCAGGCGGTGGCGAACGGCGACCGGCCGGCGTTGCGGGAGAGCGCGGCGGCCGGCAGGGCGCGGTCGCTGCTCCGGCTGCGCCGGTGGCAAGACGCGGAGGGCGCAGTCGAAATGCTTTCCCCGGACCATCCCGAGGCCACCCGTCTCCGGGGCGAGGCACTGCTCGGGCAGGGGCGCGCGGGGGAGGCGGCGGACGAGCTGAGCCGCGCGCTGGAGCGGAATTCCGATCTGGAGCTGCTGCGGCTGCTCGGCCGGGCCGCCGCGGCCGCCGGAGACACGGCTGCGGCGGAACGCGCCCTGCGTGACGCGCTGGCCGGGGATCCCGACTTCGTCGCGGTGCGTCTGGACCTCGCCCGCCTGCTCCTGGGTGAGGGTCGGGCGGAGGAAGCGGCAGCCGAGTGCCGCTCGGCGCTGGACCTGCTCCCGACGCACCCGGCGGCGGCCCTGCTGCTCGCGGAGGCGGAGCACGCCAGCGGACGCCCCGCTGCCGCCGTCCCGATCCTGGTGGAGCTGCTCGAAGGAGAGCCGTATCAGCTGGACGCGCTGGTCCTGCTCGGCAGGGCGCTGCTGGAGGACGGCCGACCTGCCGACGCCCGCCGCGCGCTGGAGCGCGCGGTGCGGCTCGACGCCGCGCGCTACGACGCCCGCTTCCACCTCGGGGTCGTCGCCGCCGAGGAGCGTAGCTTCCGCGACGCCGTACGGCTGTGGCAGGCGGTGGTGGAACAGGCCCCGGATTCGCCGCACGCCGACTGGGCGCGGGAGAACATCCGCAGCTCCATGCGCCTGGCCCGCATCTTCCGATCTCCGTCCCTGAGCGGAGCGAACTGAGATGGCGATCGAAGGTCCGCTCCGCGAGCTCGCGCTCCCCGACGTCTTCCAGCTCCTCGACCTGTCCCGCAAGACCGGAGTGCTCACGGTTCGTCGCGACGACCGGCCGGATCCGGCGGTGGTGCGGTTCGAGCGTGGTGCCGTGGTAGCCGCGGAACTGTTCAAAGACAGCGGGCGGATCGGTCACCTCCTGCAGCGCGCGGGCAAGGTGACCGACACGCAGATCGAGCAGGCGCGGGGGGCGCAGCGTCTGCGGCCGGAGCGTCCTCTCGGTGCGCTGCTGATCGAGTTCGGTGCGGTCTCGGAGGCCGAGGTCCGTCGGCAGCTCCGCTTTCAGATCGAGGAAACGATCTTCGAATTGATGCGCTGGACGGAGGGGTACTTCCGCTTCGAGGAATCGCCCGTGGAGACGGAAGGGGATGTCCCGGTGCGCGTGCGCACGGAGTCGCTGCTGATGGAGTCGGCGCGCCGCATCGACGAGTGGAGCACGCTGGAGCCGCGCATCCCCCACGTCGGGGTGGTGCCGACCCTTACGGAGGAGCGTGACGACGGGGCGGCGCTCGAGCTCCGGCCCGAGGAGTGGGAGGTGCTGGCGGAGGTCGATGGGCTGCGGACACTGAAGACCATCGCTGCCGAGTTGGGAAGGAGCGACTTTGAGGTGGCCAAGGTTCTCTTCGGCCTGGTTTCCACCGGCCTGGTGGAAGTCGCGCGGGAAAGCCCCGCTCGCGCGGAGAACGGCGCGGGAGACAGCGCGGCGCCGGACGCCTCGAATCCCCTGCGGGAAGCGTGGGAGGCGCTCGCGGGGGGAGATCCGCGCCGCGCGCTGCGCCTGGCGCAGCGGCAGGCGCGGGAGCGCGTCGATCCGACGGCGTTTCTGCTGCTGGGGGGTGCCCTGGGCGCGTTGGGGCGCTGGCCGGAGTCGCTGCGCGCGCACGCCCGCGCCGTGGCGCTCGATCCGCTCGCGGCGATCGCCCACTACCGGTTGGGCTTTGCCGCCGCCCGGGCGGGGCAGCTCGCCCGCGCCGAAGAGGCCTGGGAAACGTACCTCCGCCTTCCCGACGTCGAAGCGGAGCGACGCGACCGGGCACTCCGCGCTCGCTACGCCGCGGCGACCCTGCGGACCATCCTGGAGGAGGAGGAATGACCCTGCGGAGCAATGGGGCGTCGGCCGCGGCGGCGCGCGTCCGCGAGTGGAGCGAGGAGGTCGCGCGCGACCCGGCGAGCCTCCGCTTCTTTCCTCTCGCCGAAATCTACCGGGCGCAGGGCCGCCGCGAAGCCGCCTTGCGGCTTTGTCTGCGAGGATTGTCGCGCCATCCGGAGCACCTGGAGGCGCATCACCTGCTCGGTCAGCTTTACCTCGAAGGCGGTGACGCGGAGCGCGCCGCCGACGAGTGGGAAGAAGCGCTGCGGCTCGCGCCCGACCACGCCCCGTCACGGCGGGCGGCCGGTCTGCTCGCGGCCGAGCGCGGGGAGTGGCAGAGGGCACGCCGCCACCTGGACGCGCTCGCCTCCGCGGGTCCGCTCGACCGAGCCGCCGCCGCGGCCCACTCCGAAGCACGCGCGCGGCACGCACCGCCGGCCTCGGGCGCGGCCCCGCCCAAGGCCGCCGCAGGGCAGACGCGAACGGCGGCTGGAGCTGTGGAGGATCCACTGCTCGCGCTCGACGGCGCGCTGCGCGGGATCGCCGCGCAGCCGGGGGTGCTCGGAGCGCTGGCGATCGACGAAAGCGGATGCGTCCTGGCGGGCATCCTGCAGGTGGAAGGTGCCGAGCGGGGCGCCGAATCCGCGGCCGCGCTGGAGGGCACGGCGGGCGATGCTCGCCAGGCGGCGCAGCACCTCGACCTCGGCGACTGGCGTGGCATTCTGCTCGAAACGCCGCGAGTCGCGGTCCGGCTCGCGCCGGTTTCCGGCGGCTTGGCGGCGGTGACCGCCGATCGCGAGGTGCCGCCGGGGTGGCTGCTGCGCACCGCGGAGCGCGCTCGCAGCGCCGCGGCGGCCGCGCTCGACGGCGCGGCACCGGCCGGCGGATGAGCGTGCAGGACGGCTCGCTGGGTTCGCTGAACCGGATTCCAGGCGTGCGCGGCTGGGTGGTAGCCGGCGGCGCAGACGGCTTGGTGGTGGAGTCGGACGTGATGATCGGTGTGCCGGAACAAAGCGTCGCTGCGTTTTCCGCCTCGCTCTTCGGACGGGCCCGCCGCTCGCTCCGCTCCGCCGACCTCGGTGAGGTAGCATTCCTGCAGATGGAGGCTGAGCGGGGCTATCTTTTCGTCGCCGGCCAGGCGGGAGGCGAGCTGCTCCTCGCGGTGCTGGCGGACACACGCGTGAACGTGGGCCTCGTGCGGTTGCGGGTCACGACGGCGGCGGAGCAGCTCGCGTGAGGCGCTCCGATCTCGATGCGTTCGCCGGTGCGGTCGCAGGGCCCGTCGAGCGTTTCGCCGGCGAAACCCGCGTTTCGCTGGTGCTGCTCATCAACGAGAGCGGGCAGGTTCTGGCGCAGCGCGGCTTCGCCCGCGCTCTCGACGTGATGGGGGTCGCGACGCTGGCCGCGGGGATCCACGCGTCGTCGCGCGCGCTGGCCGATCTGCTGGGGGAGCAGGGGTTCAGCCATCTCCATCAGGGGGGGGAGCGCAACCAGGTGTTCATCGGCGCGTTCGACACGCCCGCCGAGGAACTCGTGCTGGTGGCGGTGTTCGGGGAAGAGTCCTCCGTCGGACTGGTGCGGATCTTCTTCGAAACGCTCGCGCGCGAGCTCGCGACGCTCCCCGGGTGGCGAAACCCCCGGCCCACGGCGGACGCGGCCAGTTTCGAACGCGAGCTCGAGTTGGGGCTCGAGCGCTTTTTCGGCGCCGCGTAGCGGCCCGGGTCATGCCACTGGTCAACTATGCCAGCCGCGAGATCACCTGCAAGATCGTCTACTACGGTCCGGGGAGATCCGGGAAAACCACCAATCTGCAGTACATCCATTCGCGCGTGCCGGAGAACCGCAAGGGGAAGATGGTGTCGCTGGCCACGGAAACCGACCGGACGCTGTTTTTCGACTTTCTTCCGCTGGAGCTGGGCACGATTTCCGGATTCCAGACGCGCTTTCAGCTCTACACCGTCCCCGGCCAGGTGTACTACAATGCGACCCGGAAGCTCGTGCTGCAGGGGGCCGATGGTGTCGTCTTCGTCGCCGACAGTCAGCGAGCCCAGCGGGAGGACAACCTCGACAGCTTTCGCAACCTGCAGTTGAACCTGCTGGAACAGGGGGTGGACCCGCGAACCCTGCCCGTCTCCCTGCAGTACAACAAGCGTGACCTGCCCGACGTGCTCGCCGTGGAGGAAATGGACGACCTGCTCAACTACCGGGAATTGCCGCGCTACGAGGCGGGTGCGCTCTCGGGCTTCGGGGTCTTCGACACCCTTCGCGGGGTCAGCGCGCAGGTGCTGGGACGGCTCTCCGAACGCTTCAACCGCCCCGTCACCACGGCTGCTGCGTCATGACGGTAGCACCTCCCGCCGATCTGCGTTTCGACAATCTGCCGCCCGAGCTCCGCTCGGGGCCAGTCGCGGTTCTCTCTCGTCAGGTCGCGGAGGATGCGCCCGCGGCGCCCGACACGCTGCTCATCTGCGGTGAGGCGGCGAGCGGCAAAAGCCACCTGCTCGCGGCGATCGGCAACCTTGCGGAAGACGTGGATCCGGAACGGGAGGTGCGCTTCTATGCACTGCGGGAATGGACCGCGGCCGCGGAAGGGAGCATGCTGCCGAGCGAAAACGGCGGAGGAGGCGTGGCGGGAGACCTGCTCCTGGCGGACGACCTGCAGGCGCTGGTGGGAGATCCGGTTTCGCAGCTCGAATTGATCCGCGCTTTGTACGCGGCCGAGCGGACCGGAGCGCGCGTCGTGGTGACGTCGGAACGCGCGCCCGCCGAGCTGGGACTCGACCCGCGCATCGGCGAACGGCTCGCGGCCGCCCGGGTCGTCCTGCTCACGCCGCCGATCGCCCGCACCGACGGCTCGGGATCCTCCGGGTCGGGTGCGGAAGACGAGTTCGCCGCCTTCTTCGCCGACATCGCCGAAAGCGTCGCGGAGTTCGTCGAAACACATCCACAGGCCCCCGCCCCCCCGGCTGCTCCGGCGCCGGCGGTGGACCGCTGGTTCTACGACCGCGAGAAGCTGCTGCTCGAGGTGGTGGCGAGCGACGAGCGCCTCGTCGAGGAGCTCGGCTGATGGCGATCAAGGGCAGTCTCGGCGAAGCGAGCCTCCCGGACGTCCTCCAGCTCCTCGCGATGGGGCAGAAGTCAGGGTGCCTCTCGGTGACCGACCGCTCCGCCTTCGGGTCGATCTACTTCGAGCGGGGGAGGATCACCTACGCCGCGATGGTGAACCGGCGCGACCGGCTCGGCGACCTGCTGGTCAAAAACGGCCTCATCGAGAGCTCCGACCTCGCCGCCGCGGTGGAAGCGCAGGGGGAGCACCCCGATCAGCGTCTCGGCGAGATCCTCATCGAAAGGGGTGCGATCACGCCGGAGCAGCTCGAGCAGTACATCCGGCTGCAGATCGAGGAGGCGGTCTTCCACCTCTTCACCTGGGCGCAGGGCTCCTTCTACTTCGAGCCGGGGCAGAAGCCCGACCCCGAGGCCATGCTCGTCTCCATCAATCCGGAGAACCTGCTGCTCGAGGGAGCGCGAAGGATCGACGAGTGGAGCCAGATCGAGACCCGCATCCCGTCGCTCGACCTGATCTTCGAGGCGGAGCCCGAACGGCGTCTGGAGGGAATCGGGCTCGCCGAGGAGCAGCGCAAGATCCTCCCCCTCCTGGATGGCAGGCGAACGGTGCAGGAGGTGGCGGACGATGCGGGGTTGGTGGAGTTCGACACCGCCAAAGCGCTGTTCGGTCTGCTCCAGGCCGGGCTCGCCCGCGCCGCCGGCCGCCGCGAGACTGCCGGTCCGGCAGTGCCGCCGGCGCGCGTCGAGGAGCACCGCAATTTGGGGGTGGCCTTTTACAGGACGGGGATGTACGAGGAGGCGACCCGCGAATTCCGCCGGGTGCGGGAGCTCGATCCGGATGCCGTGGACGCCCGCTTCCACCTCGCGTTGATCGCGCTGCGCACCGGCGCATGGGACGAGGCCGTCCTGGGGTTGCGGGAGGTGCTCGAAACAGGTGGAATGCGCAGCTCCGTGCTGTGCGATCTCGCGATTGCGCTCGAGCGAACCGGCCGCCTGCGGGAAGCGGAGCTGGTGGTCGAGGAAGCGCTCCGGGCGGCTCCCGACTACGCTCCCGCCCTGCTGTCCCGCGGCATCCTGCTCTGGAAGCGGGGAGACGCGTTCGGGGCGGCGGAAGCGTTCCGCCGCTACCGCGCGGAACTCGGAGACGCCAGGCCGCCGGCGGTGTACTTCGCCTTCGCAACCCTGGCCGAGGCTGCGACCGGCCGTTCCGACGGCGCGATCCGCCTCGGCACCTATGGCGTCGAGCTGCACCCGCACTCGATTCCGGTGCTGCTGCACCTGGGGGCGGTGCGCGAGCGACGCGGCGAGTGGCAGGCGGCGGAGGAACTGTACCGCCGCGCCGTCGACCAGCCGGACCCCCCGGCGCAGGCCTTCAAGGCGCTGGGGGACGCGCTCTACCACCGCGGAGCCTACGACGAGGCGACGCGGATGCTCGAACGCGCGGTCGACGCCGCGCCGAACCTCGGCGACGATGTCTTCTTCAAGCTGGGCAACCTCGCGTACAAGCGCATCGACCGGCAACGGGCAGTCGAGCTGTGGCGACGGGCGCTCGAGCTGAATCCCGCCCACCACGTCGCCCGCACCAACCTCGAGCTGATCGAGCACACGCTCGGGCGTTCCACCGCGGCGGCGGTATGACGGCCCCCGCGCTGGCGACGGCGCCGATCCTCCAGGACGAAGCGGAGCTGGAGGCCCTGAAACGGAAGATCGAGCGGGAGCGCGGCTTCAACTGCGTCCGCTACAAGGACAAGCTGCTGCGCCGCCGCCTGGCGGTGCGCATGCGAGCCCGGGGCGAGAACGGCTACGCCGCTTACGCCCGCCTCCTCGATCAGGATCCAACGGAGTACGAACGGCTCCTCGATACGCTGACGATCAACGTCAGCAAATTCTTTCGCAATTCGTCGACCTGGGACGCGCTGGAGCAACGAGTCCTCCCGGTCCTCTTCCAGCTCACCGGGGCAGTGGGGGTGTGGAGCGCCGGGGCGGCGGCCGGCGAGGAGGCGTACAGCGTCGCCATGCTGCTGCGGGAGTGGGCGGAGCGCCACGGCCGAACTGCGGATCTCGGCCGCTTCCGCATCGTCGGCACCGACATCGACCGGCGCAGCCTGCTCACCGCCGAGCGTGGAGAGTACGCGGACCTGGCGCTCACGGAGACACGGCTGGACCTGCGTAGCCGCTACTTCTCACCGGGGCCGCCGTACCGTCTCGACGAAACCATCCGCCGCAGCGCGCACTTCCATCGTCGCGACCTGATCTCCGATCCACCGCTCGAAGCACAGTCGCTGATCCTTTGTAGAAACGTGGTGATCTATTTCGAACGCGAGGAACAGGAGCGCCTCTTCGCCGGCTTCTGTGACGTGCTCCGCCCGGGAGGCTTTCTCGTACTCGGACGCGTCGAAACCTTGACCGGAAGGGCACGAGCCAATCTCCGGACGATCGACGCCCGCGAGCGCATCTTCCAGAAGCCGTCGTGACGGGCTCCGACACTCTCGTCAGGGTGGCCCAAGCCGCCGTGGGGAAGCAGGGCGACACGCTCGCCACCATGGGTCTGGGCTCCTGCGTCGCGGTGCTCCTCCACGATCCCGTCGCTGAAATCGGCGGTATGCTCCACGTGCTGCTCCCCGAGAATCCGAGTCGGCGCGCGGTCGACAACCCGGCCAAGTACGCGACGACCGGCTTGCCGGAGCTGGTGGAGCGGATGCACGCCGCCGGCGCGGATCCGGCGCGGCTCACCGCCCGCCTGGTGGGGGGTGCGTCCATGTTTCCCACGCTGATGGTCCCCGGGACGCAGAACGTGGGAGAAAAGAACGTGATCGCCGTCCGCCGGGTATTGTCGCGACTGGAGATCCCGATCGCCGACGAGGACGTGGGGGGCGACTACGGCCGGACGGTGCGCTTCGACGCCGGCGGGGGCGGCGCGGTGGTGTCGACGGTGGGACGGGGGGAACGTGTCCTTTGAGCCGCGCTCGGTCCTGGTCGTGGACGACAGCGCCCTGATGCGGCGCGTGATCAGCGACGTTATCGAGGCAGACGAGCATTTTCGCGTCGTCGCGACCGCCCGGGACGGCGAAGACGCCCTGCGCAAGCTCCACGCCCTCGATCCGGATTTGGTGACACTGGATTTCGAGATGCCCGGCATGGACGGCCTGGCCGTTCTGGGCTACATCATGAGCGAGGTGCCGCGTCCGGTGGTGATGCTTTCCGCCTACACGCAGCGTGGGGGCGAATTGACGCTGCGGGCACTGGATCTCGGCGCCGTCGATTTTGTCGCGAAACCCTCGGGGACGATCTCCCCGGACCTGGAACGGGTCGGTGACCGCCTGCGCGACGCGTTGCGTGCCGCGGCCGCTGCGAACCTGGCCAACCTGCCGATGCGGATGCCGTTTGCCGGTGCGGGCGACGGTAGGACGAGAGTGCCCGCCGCTCCGGCCGCACCCGCGCGTGTCGCCATCGGCATCGCCACCTCCACCGGTGGCCCGCGAGCGCTGACGGAGCTGATCCCGCGCCTGCCCTGCCCGTTGGGGGCGACGGTCCTGGTCGTGCAACACATGCCTCCCGCGTTCACCCGAACGCTCGCGGAGCGGCTGGACGGCATCTCGCCTCTCCCCGTCCGGGAGGCGACGCGCGACGAGCCGCTGCTCCCCGATCGGGTCTACATCGCCCCTGGCGGCTACCACCTGCGGGTGGGTGCGCCCGACGGCGTGCCGCGGGTCCTGCTCGACCGGGAGCCGCCGCTCTGGGGAGTCCGTCCCGCGGCGGACCATCTCTTCCGTTCGCTGGCGGCCTGCTACGGATCCCGCGGCATCGGAGCGGTGCTCACCGGGATGGGCAGGGATGGCGCGGATGGTTTGTCCGCGATCGCAGCCGCCGGAGGGACGGCTTTCGCGCAGGATCGGGCGACGTCGGTCATCTACGGCATGCCCCAGGCAGCGGCGCGTCACGCCGCCGCGGTGCTGCCGCTCGCAGCGATTGCGCCGGCTCTCGCAAACGCAGCGGCCCGCGCTGAGCGCGCGATCCCCGCCTGATGGAGGAGAGGGAGCTGGAGGTGCTCGTCTTCCGGGTCGCCGGCGAGCGCGTCGCCGTCCAACTCGCCGCCGTCGAGGAGGTGGTCCTGCCGGAGCGTCTCCACCCTCTTCCCGACACGCCGCCGGAGCTGGTCGGCATGCTGCGCCTGCGCGGCGAACTGATCCCCGTCATCGACCTCGCCGTTTCCCTCGCGCTCCCCGCGACGAGCGCTGCGGCGGAGGTCGTGCTGCTCCGCTGTGGTGGACGGCGCATAGGGGTGGCCGTGGAGGCGCTCGTCGGCGTCGCGAGCTACCCCGCAGCGGCGCTGCGCCCCTCCCCCTGGGAACGGCGTTCGGAGCAGGTACTCGGCGTCGCGGGGAGCGGGGCCTCGCTCGTCACCGTGATCGATCCCCAGCGCATCCTCGCCGGTCCCGGGGCCGCTCCGGAGGAGGCATCCAGATGAAACCAGCACCCGCCGCCGTCGCGCAGGTACAGATCGTCTCCTTCCGTCTCGGCGAGGAGGAGTTCGGCCTCGACGTCTTCGGGGTCCACGAGATCCTCCGCTACCGCTCGCCCACACCCGTTCCCAGGGCCCCGGAGTTCGTCGAGGGAGTGATCGACGTACGGGGGAGGGTGATCCCGATCGTGGATCTGCGCCGCCGTTTCGAGCTGGCGGACCCGGCGCTCGGCGACAGCACGCGGATCGTGGTCGTGGACCACCGCGACGAACGGTTGGGATTGATCGTCGATGCGGTGACGGAGGTGTTGCGCGTGGCCGAAACCGCCGTGTCCGAGCCCCCGGCGTTCGTCCGCGGCCTGTCCGCCGAATACGTGCGCGGGCTGCTGCGTCTGGAGGAGCGACTGGTGGTACTGATCGACATCGAGCGGATCCTTTCCAGCGACGAACGGATCGCGCTGAGCGCAACCACATTCGCTCCGGAGGCGTGACCGAAGACCTGCTCGTTCCCTTCCGCGAGCGCTACGAGGCGCTATCCGTGGAGCTGGAGCGCGCCGCTGGTGAGGGCGAAGGGCGCGAGCGGATCCGCGACGACATCACCCGCCTCTTCCGCGACACGGAGGAGGCCATCGAGCAGCTCAGCGGCTTCCGCGAGGAGATCCGCACCCTGGTGCAGCGCTACAAGGCGCTGCCGCGTTCTGTTCCACCCGCCACGGCGGGCTCCCGCCGGGCGGATCTGCTGGGCAGCTCGACGTTCACGGAAAAGGGGTGGCACGCCATCGCCGCGGGCGACGCCGAGCGGGCGATCGAGGCGTTGAACCGCGCGCTCGAACTCGCCCCCGGCGACACGCGCGCGGAAGGGCTGTTGGGTTGGGCGTTGATGCTGGACGGGAGGCACGACGAAGCACTGCTTTGTCTGCAGCGGCTGCTGGCGAAACATCCCGACGACGCCCTGGCGCGGGCGAACCTCGGGTACATCTGCCTGAAGAAGGGGATCTTCGGAGAGGCGATCGAGCACCTTTCGCGGGTGCTCCGGCTCGACAACGATCCCAAGGCGAAATTGTACGCGAACCACTACCTGGGGCTGGTCTACCTCGACCGGGAGATGTATACGGACGCCCGCGCCTTCTTTGCGCGCGCGCTCGAGCTGGGGCCGAACCTGGTGGAGGCGCGCTGGGAGAGCGGGCGTGCTGCCTACCTCGCCGGGGATGCGGACGGCGCCCGGGAAAGCTGGAGTCGCGGCGCCGAGTCGGCGCGCTTCAGTCCCTGGGGAGAACGCTGCCGGCGTGCTCTCGAACGCCTCGACGCGGGGGAAGATCCGCGCATCGATCAGGCGGCGGCGCCGCTCTCCGCTTGACGGATCGCCGCGACCGGCGGTAGCATTCTTCCATGCCGCGCCCGCAGCCGAAGGCCCGTCCCGCAACCACCCCCGCCCCA
>JBPCJG010000168.1:0-13323 GCA_051005515.1 Longimicrobiaceae bacterium | reverse complement strand
GCCCCGCGTAGTCGAGGATCGGCATGAAGTCCGAAAGCACCACGCGCCGCTCGCGGACGTAGAGCTGGAGCGCGGACATTGCGTCCCGCCCTTCCCGTGGCGGGAGCGGCCGGATGTCCACCGTCTCTTCCCGGTGCTCGGCGCGCATCCGTTCCATCACCAGCACGTCGCGGACTGCCTGCTCCGGCGGCGTGGCGGCGCGGTACTCGGCCGAGAAGGCGCCGCAGTAGAGGCGGTGCAGCGGCGCGACGTCTCCGGACGCCGCCTCGGCCGCGAGCTGCTCGCGGAAGCGGTCGTCCCAGGAGCGGGCGATGTCGGCGATCTCGCGCTCCAGCTCGGCGGCGACGCCCGCCGCGGGCGGTTCGGGCGTGTCGAGGTAGAAGTGCAGCCGCGCCTGGTCGCCGGCGCCCATCGCCAGGTAGTAGTTGAGCACGCTGCCCGCGAGTCGCTCGGCCAGCGTGGCTTCGATCTGCCGCCGCACGTCGCCGCTGAACTTTCCCCGCGGCAGGATCACCATCACGTTGGTGCCGCGCCGCGCGGCGTCCCGGCGCAGGAGCACGCGGACCTCGTCGCTGAACAGCGTCCCCAGCACCGCCTGCACCGCGTGCTCCAGCTCGTCGGAGGAGCCCTGGAAGAGGGCCTCCTTCGGCATGGAGTTGAAAATCGTGATGATCTCCTTGTAGTCGTGAGATCCGGGGCGGACTGCGGTGTCCGCCAGGATCTCGTTCAGCTTGCGCCGCAGGATGGGGATGTCCTCGGCGTGCTCGGAGTACGCCTTGGAGGTGAACAGGCCGAGGAAACGGCGCTCGCCGGAAACGTTGCCGTCCTCGTCCAGCGTCTTCACGCCCAGGTAGTCGAGTCGGTCGCTGCGGTGCACGGTCGAGCGGGCATTCGCCTTGGAGACGAGCAGCAGCGGCCCGCCCGTGACCCGCTCGCGGAACGCCTCGCTCATGGAAGCGAGCGGCACGCCCTCAGAGTAGGTGGACTGCTGGACGTTGCGGAGGATGCCCAGCCCCGAGCCCGGTCGCACCGTCATCACCTCCTCCCCGTCCTGCTCGACGATGTCGTAGGCGCGGAAGCCCAGAAAGACGAAGGTGTCGCGCTCGAGCCAGCGGAGAAACTCGCGTACCTCGGCGAACTCCTCGGCCCGCTCCGGGAAGGCGGCGGAGTAGCGGTCCATCAGCGTCGCGGTTTCGCCCAGGGCGGCGCGCATCGCCGGGAAGTCGGTGGTGGCCTCGACCACGTCTTCGAGGCGGCGGGCGAGCTCGGCCTGGACCGCCGCGCGCTGCTCGGCGTCCTCGATGCGCGACACTTCGCAGTGGATCACGGCTTCGAGCTTGCCGCCTTCGGCCCTTCCCACTCCGACGATCTCCCCCGTGTCGTTGCGTTCGACCGCGATCACCGGGTAGATCGCGTAATAGATCGCCAGCCCCTCGTCGGAGAGGTACTCGCGGATGGAATCGACGATGAAGGGGCGATCGCCGATCTCGGCCCGGATCACGGTTACCGGCGCCGACCAGGGCACTACCTCGTCCTCGGGGTTGACCACCTGCACGTCGACATCGGCCGGACGCGCACCTTCCAGGAAGCGGTATGCGCACTCGATGACGGCGGTGAGCGTGTCGGTGTCGCGCTCCGCCAGCAACTGCCGAGGCACCTTGGCGAAGAAGAGCCTGGCGAAGTCGCAGAGCGGCGACGCGTCGTCCGGGTGCCGCTCGTCGAGTGCGCCGCAGAGCGCATTCAAGCGCTCGGCGCGCTCCGCCTGCGGGGCGGCGGCGGTCGCGGTGTCGGGAGGGGTGGTCATGGGGGCGGCTGGAGGAGCGGAGCTGGGGTCGCTGCGGCGGGGGTGCAAATCTAATGCGAGAGGGTGCGGGGGGATAGCGACGGAGATTCGCGTGGGCGAGGAGCATTGACCGCCGATCGAGGCGAAGGATAGGCTACTGCTTTCGCTTCCGTCTTCCGATCAACGCCGTGTGCGCCGATGGAACGAACATCCAGGGATCGAGCCGTATCCCGCGAGGAATTCCATACCCAACTCAGCGATTGGTTCGCTGCGGCGGCCGCCGTGGAAACGGTAGGAGATGCCGAGGACTACGGCGGCAAGGCGTGGGTATGGATCAAACACCTCGGGAATCGCTATCTCTCAACGCGGACACCATCTACCCAGGAGTCGCGGAATACCTGGGGCTCTTGGCTGAACACGGGGAGGAAATCCGGTGGTCCGTGGTGGATAACATAAGAGGGGCGAAAAACAAGGTGGCGTTCGGCCTTGGTCAGACGGTCATTCCAGGCTTCTACCTTTATCGGGCGTAGGTCGTCTACTAGTCACTTGTAGTACTTGTAGTCGTCGCGATCGCCAGCCGCGGCTCAGGGTCGATCCTGAATGCCAACTGCGCCATGCCGATCTACCTCGACGGCGGGCGCGCGCCGTTCGACGATCTGGACACCTTCCCGGTGCGCAACATCGAGGCGATCGACGTCTACCGGGGGCCGGCGGAGACCCCACCCCGCTTCAGCGGCACCGGCTCGGTGTGCGGCGCGATCGTCATCTGGACGCGGGTGGGGCCGTAGGCTCCGGCTGTTCGGCGAGCCCGATGCCGGACCAGCGGACCTCCTCTCTCCACGATCCCAGCGGGAGCGGATCCGTCCAAGCTGCGTCTGCCCCCGCAGCCAGATCAGCCATCCGGAAGCCGGACAGACGGAAGCGTCACGGCTAACCCGACGCAAATCGAACATGGCTTCACGGCGTTCCGGACTTCAGCGTGTCGCCCCTGGCCCGCGACGTCGAGGAGGGAGAGGTCGTCGAGCTTCTCCGTCGGACGTCGCACCAGCGCGGGAATCCGCTCCCGTTGGACCCGGCGATCGAGCAGGTCGGTCGCCGCCGCCAGGTCGCTTATGGCGGGAGTGCGATCCGCCGGAATGCCGCTCCGGCGCCACCTGGAGAAAGCCTGCCGTGAGACGCCGAAGAGCCGGGCGGCTTCCGCGCTGGACAACCCCCACAAGGAGAGGAGCCGGTCGAGCGGCGACATTGAGATGGGGCTCGACCAGATGTTCGGGCTCAGGCCACTGCCGGGTATGGCGGGCTATCGGTCACATCTCAAGGGGCTGTATCTGACTGGGGCCAGCACGCATCCGGGTGGTGGGATCATGGGGGCCTCGGGTCGGAACGCTGCCCGGGTGCTCCTGCGGGACCTTAGTCGCCGAAGGTTTAGACCGGGCGCGGAATAAGGTCTTGGCGTAATGGTATTTACCTCCTTACGCTGCGCGGCAGGCAGATTGTGAAGGTCGTGCCCGATCCCTCTGCGGATTCTACGTCGATCCGCCCACCGTGGGCATTTACGATTCGTTCGGCGATGTAGAGCCCTAAGCCGAGGTTTCCAGTTTGCCCCGTCGCCGCGGCCGTTCCGGGTGCGCTGCTCGCCTTCATCGGGTTGAAGATCCCGTCGAGTTGTTCCGGTGCGATCGTCAGCCCCTGGTTATGCACCGAAATGGCCACGTGGTCCTCCTCTCCGTGGACTTCGACGGTGACGCCGGTACCGCTCCCCCCGTGCTCCACGGCATTGCCAACCAGGTTGCCCAGCGCCTGACTGAGCCGGCCCTCATCCCACTCCCCATGTTCGTCGGCCCGGGTCTCAACTTCGATTTTGCATCCAGGATGAGCTGCCTCGATCTCGTCTACCACGTCATGCACGACCCGACCGAGACTGACGTCCGCTCGCACGATAGGGATACCACCTCCGAGACGACTTCGGGTGAAGTCCAGCAGGTCGCGAACCATCTTGACCGTGCGTGAGGCGCTCGCCGCGATGCGGTCAGTCAGCGTCCGGTGGGGCTCCTTCAGTTCTTCCGTGTCGAGCATGAACCGGGCGGATGTGTAGATCGCTCCCAGCGGCGTGCGTAGGTCATGACCCAGGATGGCGAGAAACATTTCCTTCGACTGCTCCAGATGTTCACTGTAGCGGAGCACGGACTCGGCGAGCGCCTGGTCGATCGCCTCGTTGAAGCGGGTCAGATACTCCATGTCTTCCGAGGTCATATCCCCCTTCTCCGTCATCCACAGCCGAATCACGCTTGCACGCAGGGCCCGGTATTCGGCCACCATCTGCTCCACGGTGAATCCGCTCTCGGCGCGGCCCGATCCGTGTTGCTCGGCCGCGGTGGGGTCGCCCTCATCGTCCGGAGGTGCCAAGCCCTTCGACTTTTCGTCCTGCGCGACGACGCCCTGAGGCGTCGCGAGGTCGGCAGCGATCACCGTGAGCATTTCATTGGCATGATCTCGCAACGCCTCGATGTCCATGGTATTGCTGGCAGGCTCGCAGGTGCGGGCAAAGGTTTCCCACTCGGCGAGGATCAGTTCGCGGTTGGCCGTAATGAAGTCGGAGAGTCGCATGACACCTTTTCCGTTGTTTGGAAAGATAAAGCCCCAAGGGCTTGAGCGTGGCCGCACCCCATTCCACCCCCTTACTCGGACACGCTCCTCGTTGCGCTAGGTCGGCCGCGACGCCGCCAGGTCCTGGCGTCGGCGTTCTGTCACGACCGAGAATGCAGAAAACTGCTGCGTGACCTGAGCCGACGCAAAGTTTAGACGGCCCTCACACAGGTAGCGGAGTGGATATGCCGTTTCGTTTCGTGATGGCGGCGCGCTTCGAACTCCGATCATCCCTTCCCCGGTCTAAAGCCAATCCTGTTCACTTAGTACCTGACCACCACGGCGGGGCTTCTCGTCGCTGCATCTGAAACGCTCGTGACGGTAAAACCCCTCGTATGCGGCTGACGACCTACCCACCAACCGGGGTCGAGAGATCGGCGCCGGCCGGCCCTCCTTGCGTGGCGTCCGTGTCGACCGGAAGCCATAGAGAAAAGACCGCTCCCTCCCCAAGCGTACCCCCGACAGTGAGTTTCCCCACCAATCAGTCGCGCGATGCGACGGCTTATCGCGAGACCGACCCCGTGTCCGATTGCATCCCGATTGGCGTGGAGACGGTGGAACTCGCCGAAGATCGGCTCGTCGAGGAAGAGGATGTCGGGTTCGCCCGCCAGAGCGCAGGCGACCGAGAGCCGCTGCCGCTGTCCGCCGGACAGGGTGCGGACCTGTGCGTCCCGCTTCGGCTCGAGCTCCACCGTCGCCAGCAGCTCCTCGACCGTGGGGCCGCGGGGATAGAAGGAGCGGAAGAGCCGGACCGTCTCCTGCACGGTGCTCCGCTCCGGCAGCTCCGACTCCTGGAGCTGGATGCCGAGCCGCGCGCGGATCGCGGCGGCGTCCGCGTCCCAGCGCATTGCCAGCACCTCCACCTCGCCGCGGTCGGGCGCCTGCAATCCCTCCAGGACCTCGACAGTCGTCGTTTTCCCCGCGCCGTTCGGCCCCAACAGTCCGAAGCACTCCCCCCGCCGCACCTCCAGGTCGAGGGCGCGGACGGCTACAGTGTCGCCGAAGCGCTTGTGCAGTCCCCGGCAGACGATCGCGGCGCGTTCGCTCAGCTCTCGCCCTCCTTCAGGTGTGCGGCGAAGAAGGCGGTAGTCCGCCGCCAGGCGTCCTCCGCGGCGGCGGCGTCGTACGACTGCCCCGACGGGTTGGCGAAAGCATGGTTGGCGTCCGGGTAGACGTGGATGGTCGCGGGCTTGCCGAGCTGCTCGAGCTCCGCCTCCATCCTGCGCACCGTATCGACCGGGATCCCCCGGTCCGCCCCGCCGAAGAGGCCGAGCAGAGGAGCATCCAGCCGCGCGAGCTCCTGCGGATCGGTGACCGGCTGACCATAGAACATCACCGCGGCGTCCACCTGCTCCGGCAGCTGCAGCGCCGCCTGCAGGCTCCACCCCCCGCCGAAGCACCAGCCGATGGTGCCGAGACGCTCCGCGCCCCGCCCACGGAGGAAGTCGGCCGCCGCGGCGAGGTTGCGGATCCCGGCCTGGCGGTCCTGCATCGCCGCCTGCATCAGCCGCCGCGCCGCCTGCGGATCCCCCGCGCTCTCGCCGCCGTACAGGTCCACCGCGAGCGCCGCGTACCCCTCGCCGGCGAGCCGCCGCGCCATCGCGCGGATGTTGTCGTTCAGACCCCACCACTCGTGGATCACGAGGATGCCGGGTAGGGTGTCGGCGCCAGCATCGGGATGGGCGAGGTAGCCGCGCAGCGGCTTTCCGTCCACCGTCCCGTAGAGCACCTCTTCGCCGGCGACCTCGACCCGCGGTACCATGGCCGCCGCTCCGCTCGCCTCGGGGGTTTCTTCGGCGTGCTCGCGCGCCATCCGCTCCGCATAGTCGTCGTTCCCGGAGTTGGAGGCGCAGGCGGCCAGCAGGACGGTAGCGGTGAGCAGCGCCGCCAGGCGGAGCAGGTTCATGGTGGAGTCGGGTGCGGAGTGGCGGGAGGCGAAGCGGCAAGACGAAGCGGCAAGATATGGCATCCGCGGCGGCCGGGCACGCGCCCCGCTGGATCGTGCTCTGTTCCCGCGGTCGCCGAGCGGCCATCTTTTCGCCGCAGTCACCGCAGCCGACTTCGCCTCCCCGACGTGATCGTCACCACTTTTCCGCTGCCCGATTCCGCCCTGGAGGTGCTTGCCTCCTCCGGCGATCTGTGCGGACCGGAGGGCTGGCGGGAGGCGCTGCCGGACGCGGAAGCCCTGCTTTGTCTGCTCACCGAGCGGGTGGACCGGGCGCTGCTCGAGCGCGCCCCGCGCCTGCGCGTCGTCGCGAACGCCGTGGTCGGTCACGACAACGTGGACCTCGCCGCCTGCCGGAGCCGCGGCGTGGTAGTCACCAACACCCCCGACGTTCTCACCGACGCGACCGCAGACCTCACCTGGGCGCTGCTGCTCGCTACCGTGCGCCGCCTGCCGCAGGCGGAGCGCTCGCTGCGCGCGGGGGAGTTCGGGGGATGGGGGTTCTGGGACTATCTCGGGGGCGAGGTGTCCGGCGCCACGCTGGGGATCCTGGGGATGGGACGGATCGGGCGCGCCGTGGCCCGGAGGGCCGCCGGCTTCGGCGTCCGCGTCCTGTACTGCAGCCGCTCCGCGCTACCGGACTCAGAGGAGAGCGCGCTCACGGCGCGGCGAGTAGATCTGGACGAGCTGCTGACGGGGAGCGACATCCTTTCGCTGCACCTCCCGCTCACGGACGCGACGCACCACTTCCTCGACGCGGACGCGCTCGGGCGCATGAAGGCCGGGAGCTACCTGATCAACACCGCGCGGGGAGCGCTGGTGGACGAAGCGGCGCTCGTCGAAGCGCTCCGCGCCGGGCCACTCGCAGGCGCCGGGCTCGACGTCTACGAAGACGAGCCGCGGCTCACTCCGGGGCTGCTCGAACTGCCGAACGTCGTGCTGCTCCCGCACGTCGGCTCGGCGACCCGGCGTACCCGGACGGAGATGGCCGTGCTGGCGGCGCGCAACGTCCGCGCGGTTCTCGCCGGCAAGGCGCCGCTCACCCCGGTGGCGGCGTGAGATTACGGCGTGGTGCCGCCTCCGCTCGCGATCAGGCTCCAGTTCACCACCGCCTCGCCTCCGGCCGGGACGCTCGCGGTCTTGCGCGCCGAATCGGCCGCCGCGAAGTCGAAGCCGAACGGGGGCTGCAGCGAAAGCAGGTAGCTGCCGGCCGCAACCCCGTCGAAGCGGTAGCCGCCGTCGGTCGCCGTGATCGTCATGGTGTCGCCGACCGGACGGCTCAGGGTGACGACCGCCCCGCCGACACCGGAGGCCGCCGACACCGTCCCCCGGATCACGCCGCTGCCAAAGGTGCCTCCCGTGCCGAGGGGGTCGTCCGGAAAGGCGTTGTCGCCGTCGCATCCCCCGCCCGCCAGGGCAAATGCCGCGAGCAGCGCCGTGGTCACGAACCGGGTGCGGGTCATATGCTTTCTCCGGGAGTGGGGGATCGAACGGAGATACGATGATCGTTCTTGCAAGTTCCGGACAAGTCGATCGGTTCCTGGCGGCGGGCGCCCCCCGGCTGCGGGAGGCGGCGCTCGAGATCCTGGCGCGGGCGCTGGCGGAGGGTCACGCGGGAGCGGCTGTCCGCCGCGCGCTCGACCGCGACGGAGACATGCTCCGCGTCTGCGGTGCCGAACGCGTGAACCTGGGCGCTCTGCGGCAGGTCGTGCCGATCGCCGCCGGCAAGGCGGCGCCCGCGATGATGGAGGCCGCGCTCGAGCAGATCGGCGACCGGGTGGTGGCGGGGACGCTGTCGACCAAGCACGGACACGGCCGGCGTGTCCCGGGCGTCGAGGTATGGGAGGCCGGGCACCCGCTCCCTGACGCCTGCGGGCTCGCCGGCACCGCCGGCGCCCTGGCGGCAGCCCGTCGCGCGGGGGTGGATGACCTGGTGCTCGTACTCCTTTCCGGCGGCGCCTCCGCGCTCTGGCCGGCACCGCCCGCTGGCGTGACCCTGGGCGACCTGCAGGAGGTCACGCGCTCACTGCTCCAAGGGGGCGCTCCCATCGAGGAGGTGAACGCCGTCCGCAAGCACCTGTCCCGCATCGCAGGAGGGCAGCTCGCGCGGGCTGCCGCGCCGGCGCGGGTGCTCACGCTCGCGGTATCCGATGTCGTCGGCGACGCGCTCGACACGATCGGCTCGGGCCCCACGACGCCGGATCCCACCATCTTCGCCGACGCGCTCGCCGTGATCCGCGATCGCGAGGTCAGGATTCCGCGAGCGGCATTCGAGCACCTGGCGGCCGGCGCGTCGGGGCGCCGCTGCGAAACCCCGAAACCGGGAGACGCGGTCTTCGAGCGCGCTTCGGCCCACGTCGTCCTCCGCAACCGCGACGTGCTGGCCGCCGCCGCGAAAGCCGCCGAAGCGGCGGGATTCGCGGCCCACGTCATTGAAGACGGGGTGCGCGGCGAGGCGCGGGCGCTCGGCCGGCGGGTGGCATCGCGGGCGCTCCGCGCGCGCGGCGCCCGCCGCCCCGTGGCGCTCCTTTGGGGAGGAGAAACCACGGTGACGGTGCGGGGCGACGGCAGCGGCGGGCGCGCCGGCGAGGCGGCGATAGCCGCGGCGAGCGGCCTGGACGGCGAGCCGGGGATCGTGGTCGCCGTGCTGGGGACGGATGGGAGCGACGGCCCGACCGACGCCGCGGGGGGGATGGTGGACGGCGGAACGCTGCTGCGCGGTTGGGCGGCGGGCCTCGACCCGGTCGATCACCTCGCCCGCAACGACTCGCACAGCTACCTGCGCGCTACCGGAGACCTGCTCGTCACCGGCCCCACCGACACGCACGTCAACGACGTGATCCTCGCGCTGGTGGACGGCCGTCCTTTCCCCTCGGAATAGCTCGGGGTAGCCCCTCGACGAGCAGCTCGAGAATCCCCTCCGGATTGTCGATGTTGAGCCAGTGGCCCCCCGCCAGCTCGTGCAGGTGGACGCGACCGTTGCGCTCTCCGGCAGTCCTGGCGCGGGCGGCTGCTCCGTCGTCCAGCACGCTGGATTCCAGGGCGCGGACCAGGTGAATCTGCGGACCCGCGGGGTCTTCCAGCTCCGCCCAGCGGTCGCTGCGGAAGAAGTCGCGCAGCAAATCCTCCATGGCGGCGAAGTCGATGCTCCAGCGAAAATCGTCGCCGTGCCGCTCCAGGTTCATCGCCATCCACGATCCTACGCCTTGCGCGTACCCGTGCTCGCGCAGCCGCGCGGCGAAATCCTTGCGACTCGGGAAGGTGTCCGGCATCTCCCGGATCCGCTCGATCATCTCCCACGCGCTCCCCGAGGGCGGACGCGCGGCCGGGGTGGAGTCGATCACCCAGATCTGTTCCAGCCCGTCGGGGTCGGAGCTGCCGTACGCGAGCGCCACCTTGCCGCCGAAGGAGTGTCCCAGCACCGCCGCCGGGGGCCGCCCCAGCCGCTCCGCCAGCTTCCTCAGGTCAGCGGCCGCCGCTTCCAGCGTGTGGGGCTCCGTAAAGCCGAGCGACTCGCCGTGCTCGCGCAGGTCCACCAGCACCGCCCCCCACTCCGGCCGCGCCTCCGTGAGCCGCCGCGCGATGGACGCCCAGTTGCGCCCCCGGCCGAAGATGCCGTGCAGCAGCCAGATCCAGCGCTCCGGCGTGGCGCCGCCCGCGACGATGTCGGTGTGGGCGAGCTGCGCCGGCTGGTCATCGTGCGCTTCCGTCATGGGTCCGCTCGAGCGTCCGGCGGGAGGGGCACGCCGCCGGGTCCGATCAGCTGGATCTGCTGGCGCGGGTAGACCGCGATGATGCGACCCCGGTGCTCCGGCTTCGCCAGTTCCTCCGCCATCCGCAGGTTCAGTTCGGTTTTCCAGCGCCGCCGCTCCCGGGCCCCCACGAGGTAGCGGATGGTCAGGTTCATCCACGACGGGTCGGCCGAAACGAAGACCTGCGGCTGCTCGGGAACGTCGCGCTCGAGCGCCGCCCGCTTCAGGATCTCCTCGTACTCCTCCGCCGGCTTCGCCATGTAGTCTCCCAGGATCTCGCGCGCCAGACGCTCGACGGTCGTTACCGCGTAGCGCAGATCGGACTCGTTGGCGACGGTCAGCGTCAACTCGTCCCAGACGAAGGGGAAGTCCCGCGTCAGGTTGACGATGGAGCCGGTGAGCACCTCGTTGTTGGGAAAGGTGATCAGCCGTCCCGTCGGCTGCTCCGCCTGCACGAAGCCGGGGCGGTCCGGAGCCCCGATCTCCCATACGGTGGTGGTCAGGAAGTCGATGCGGAAGACGTCCCCGAAAACCTCTCCCACCGCCACCCGATCCCCCACCCGGTAGTAGCCCTGGAAGGAGTTGAGCAGCCACCCCGTGAAGCTCTCGATGGGGGTTTGCAGCGCCCAGGAAAGCGCGAGCCCCACCAGCCCGAGCGACCCTACCAGGGCGCGGATGTCGCCCACCAGCACGCTCAGGACGACACCGATGGCGAGCAGCCAGACCACGACGCCGAAGAGGGCGGCGATGGCGTTGCCGCGCTCCCAACCCCGGGTCACGCGGATGAGCAGCGGCCGGAGCAGGCGCACGACGATCCAGGCGACGGTCATGACCCCGAGCGCCACCAGCACCTTCGGAAGGTTGCCAAGAAAGCCCGCCCAAAGGTTGCGCATGGTGCGGGTGGCCTCGGCCTGCGAGCGCCGGGCGAGCGTGTCCGCGCGCAATTCCTCGTCTTCGCCGGCCGGAGCCGCCACCGGCGCCTCCTGCTGCAGCGCTTCCGTCGGAATGGAGCGAATGACGGCTACCGTGTCCGGAAGCTGCTCGACCGCCGTGACCGTGTCGGGGGCGACGGTGTCCTGGGTTCCGTCCGCCTGCTCGGGCGCGAGCAGGAGCAGCAGGAAGCCGGTGGTCGCGACGGCGACGACGCTGGCCTGGCGGAAGCGCCGGAGTTGCGAGCGGGCGCGGGTGGTGCTCGCGCCGACGCGCCGGCGGCTTCGCCGTCGCGGGGAGGCACGACCGGCAGCGGCCCGACGAACGCCACGACGCGACGCGGTCGCCGGTGATCGGCGCAAGCGGGCGCCGCGCCGGGTCGTTCCGGGGGCGACTGCCACCCTCAGCGACCCCGGACCGCGACGGGTTCCACGCCGGGGCCCGCCTCCGGTTCGTGCTCCACCCGCTGCAGTCCAGGGCGTCGCGCGCGGAAGTAGTGGACGGCTTCGATCGCGGCTGCGCAGCACGCCGCCCACGCGAAGCCGGCGGCGAAGCCGGCGACCACGTCCGACGGGTAGTGGACGCCGAGATACAGGCGGGAAAGCCCGATCAGCACGATCACGATCGCCGCGACCCCGATGGTCAACCAGCGCAGCACGTGCGTGGTTTCCAGCCGCGCGATCAGGTAGGCGAGCGTCGCGTACACCGCCATCGAGGTCATGGCGTGGCCGGACGGGAACGACGTCTGCCCCGCGTGCGGCGCCACCCAGTCGAAGAGCTGCGGGCGCGGGCGGTCGAACCAGTTCTTGAGCAGTGAGTTGAGCAGCTCGCTCCCCGCGAGCGCGATCAGCAGCAACCCCGCGGAGTAGCGGTGGCCGGTGACCCAGAGGAAGACGCAGCTCACCGTCACCAGCATCGCCACCACCACGAACGAGCCGAGCGAGGTGATCTCCAGCGCCAGCACGTCCAGCGTCGGCGTCGCGTGCGAGTGGAGCCAGAGCAGGACCGAATCGTCGAAGCGCTGGGTCGTGCCCTGCATCACCTCTTCCGCCAGCTCCGCGAACGCCCACAGCGCCCCGATCGCGAGGAACAGCCCCAGCGAGAGCAGCACCCCGAGCACGGAGTGGAAGCCGTGCACGAATCTTCCCAACCAGCCGAACACACCGATCAGCACGTCGTGTAGGCGGGCGCGGGTGTGGGAGGCGGAATGGTCGGGCATGCGCGGCTGCCGCGCACGCTCCGTGCCCGGGTTGCGCCGCCGGGGGGCGCCCGGTACGCTGCGGCCATGATCCACCTCGAAGCGGTGAGCAAAACGTTCGGCGGGGCCCTGCGGGCGCCGTTCGGCGAGCGGGTTCGGGCGCTCGACGAGGTGTCGCTGGAGGTCGCTCCAGGAACCGCGCTGGGGATCGCCGGTCCGAACGGGGCGGGCAAGAGCACCCTGATCCGCCTGCTCCTCGGCTACCTGCGCCCGAGCGGTGGGAGTGTCGGGATCGCGGGAGTGCCGCCCCGCGAATACGTCGAGCGTCACGGCATCGGCTACCTCCCGGAGCGCGTGGAGCTGCCGCCCCGCTGGCGGGTGCGCGGAGCGCTCGACGCCTTCGCGGCGCTGGCGGAGGTCGGGGGCGACGCCGTCGAGGGGACGATGGGGATGCTGGGGCTCGGGGAGATCGCGGAGCGGCGAGTCGGCACCCTTTCCAAAGGGAATCTGCAGCGGGTCGGGCTCGCCCAGGCGTTCCTGGCGCCGCGCCGGGTGATGGTCCTCGACGAACCTGGCGACGGACTCGACCCGGAGTGGACCGCCCGGCTGCGCGAGCTGCTCGCGGAATGGCGCGCTGCAGATCGGCAGCGCGTCCTGCTCGTCGCCTCCCACAACCTCGCGGAGCTGGAGCGGCTGGTCGACAGCGTGGCGGTGCTGGAAGACGGCCGGCTGCGCGAGGTCATCGAGGTCGGCACCGGCGCCGGGTTGCAGACGTATCTGCTGGAGGTGGGAGATGACGGTGCCGCGGCGGCGCTCGTGCTTGAGCGCTTCGGCGCTGAAACGGAGCGGGTCGGCGCCGGGCGATACCGCGTAGCGGCGACGGACCTCGCCGCGCTGAACCGCGCCCTCGCGGCCCTGCTCGCGGATGGGGTGACGGTCCGCTCCTTCGGCCCGGAGCGCGACTCGCTCGAGCGGCGCTTCCGCGCCACCCTGGCGCCGCGGCACGGCGACGCGCCGTGATCCCGCGCATCCTGCGCGACTTCCTGCCCCGGCTCTGGCTGGTCGCCGC
>JBPCJG010000167.1:0-3507 GCA_051005515.1 Longimicrobiaceae bacterium | reverse complement strand
CACTTCGTTACGGACTTCGAAGAGCCGAGCTCGGTGAGGCTCGTCTTTTCGGATCGGTCGAGCTGATCCGTTTTTCACCATGGCGCGGTCCCGAGACCCCGGAGCTTGCTCCGGGTTCTCGCTGCGTCGGGCGCTCCACCGATTGTCGGAAGTGCGTGTAACGACTTCGCAACGGTACACCACCTCCGTGGTTGCGGATTATCCCCCGTCGTGCGCCCCTTCCGCGGTCGCGACCGTCCCGACCCCCGCACCCGCCGGCCGCTCGTGAGAACACCGTTGCAGTTTCGTGACGGAGCCGCTCTATTTTCCTCCGATCCATTACCGACCCCTCCTGCTCGTGGGACGACAATGCATCGCATCAGCTTCCGCACCCTCGCCCTTTCACTCGGCGCCGCTCTGCTCGCCGCCTGCGGCGGTGACGCGGGGGATGGCGGCACACCCGGCGCCATGCAGCAGACGGGCAACGGCGAAACCGTCGCGCTGACGGGGGCGGGGGCTACCTTCCCGTTCCCCATCTACTCCAAATGGTTCAACGAGTACGGGAAGGAACACCCCGTGCGCGTCAACTACCAGTCGATCGGCTCCGGCGGCGGCATCCGCCAGATCAGCGAAGGGACAGTGGACTTCGGCGCCTCCGACGCACCGATGAACGAGGAAGAGCTGGCGAAGGCGCCCGGCATCCTGCACCTGCCGACGGTGCTCGGCGCGGTAGCCGTCACCTACAACCTGCCGGATGTGCCGGCGGGGCTGAAGCTCGACGGAGCCACCGTCTCCGACATCTTCCTCGGGAATATCGAGCGCTGGAACGACCCGCGCATCGCGCGGCTGAACCCCGGCGTGACACTGCCGGCGCAGGACATCCTCCCGGTCTACCGCACCGACGGGAGCGGCACCACCTACGTCTTCACCGACTACCTGGCCGCGGTGAGCCCCGGGTGGAAGCAGCGGGTGGGGACGGGCAAGAGTGTGCAGTGGCCCACCGGGCTCGGCGCCAAGGGCAACGAGGGAGTGGCGGGGCAGGTGCGGCAGACCCCCGGCGCGGTGGGATACGTCGAGCTCGCCTACGCCAACCAGACGCAGCTCCCCACCGCCGCGCTGCGCAACCGGGCAGGCCAGTTCGTCCAGCCCTCGGTGGCGGCGACTTCCGCAGCGGCGGCTGACCTGACCGAGAAGCTCAGGCAGCACCCCGACTTCCGGCTTTCGCTGGTCGATCCGGCAGGGCAGGGGGCCTACCCGATCGCTTCGTGGACGTATCTCCTGGTGCCGTCGAACATCGCCGATTGCGGCAAGGCGCGCGCGATCGACGAGCTGGTGCGCTGGAGCTTGCAGCAGGGCGACGCCTACGCGCGCGAGCTCGACTACGCGCCGCTTCCCGAAAACGCGAAGCAGCAGGTGCTCGAGAAGCTGGCCACGGTGTCGTGCGGTCCGAACCGCCAGCCGGTGCAGGGCGCCGGCGCCGCGTGACCGGGTGGCGCAGCTGAGCCCTTCCTGATGCAACCGGCGCCGGCGGAAGTCGGGGTCCTCGCGGGGGCCCCGCCGCCTCCCTGGTATACGCGCCTGATCTCTACGTGGAGATACGGCAACCTCGCGGACCGTTTCTACGCGGCGGCGCTGACCGTCTTCGGCCTCGCGATCCCCGCGCTCTTCGTCTTCATCGTGGTGCGGATCGGGATCTCGGCGTGGCCGTCGATCCGCGCCTTCGGGGCGTCGTTCATCGGTTCACGCGCCTGGAACCCGGTCGCGGGCGAGTTCGGCGCGCTGCCCTTCATCTACGGCACCCTGGTGTCGTCGTTCCTCGCGCTGGTGATCGCGGTCCCCCTCGCGATCGGGCTGGCGATCTTTTTGACCGAGCTGGCGCCGCGCTGGCTCGCCGCCCCCATCGCCTTCGGGACCGAGCTGCTCGCGGCGATTCCCAGCGTCGTCTACGGCCTGTGGGGCATCTTCGTGCTGATCCCCTGGCTGCGCGAGCATGTCCAGCAGCCGCTCGCCTCGACTCTCGGCGACTCCGTGGCACTCTTTTCGGGGCCCGCGTACGGCGCCAGCATTCTCGCGGGCGGGGTCATCCTCGCGATCATGATCGTCCCCTTCATCTCTGCCGTCTCCCGCGAGGTGATCGCCGCGGTGCCGCGTTCACAGCGCGAGGCGGCGCTCGCCCTGGGCGCCACCCGCTGGGAGATGACCTGGCAGGTGGTGCTCCCCTTCGCCCTGCCGGGGATCATCGGCGCCGTGATCCTGGGGCTCGGTCGCGCGCTCGGCGAGACGATGGCGATCACCATGGTGATCGGGAACCGTCCCGACATGCCCGTTTCCCTCTTCGCTCCGGCGTACACCATGGCGAGCGTGCTCGCCAACGAATTCCCGGAGGCGTCGAACCAGTTGCACCTGGGCGCCCTGATGGAGATCGGGCTGATCCTTTTCGGCATCACCATCGTCGTCAACTCCTTCGCGCGGCTGCTGGTGTGGCGGGTCGCGCGTTCGCGGGGACGGTAGATGCCCGCCGCCCTGACCTGGCGGGAACGCCGCCGGCGCACCACCAACGTAGTGATGCTCGCGCTTTGCGGCGTGGCGGCGGTGCTGACGGTGGTGCCGCTGCTGCTGATCTTTTTCTATCTCGTGCGCGAGGGAGTGTCGGCCATCGACCTCGATTTCTTTACCGAGACACCGGCTCCGGTGGGGGAAACCGGCGGGGGCATCGGCAATGCCGTGCTGGGGACGGTCCTGATGGTTGGGGGGGGCGGGGCGATGGGGCTGCCGATCGCCATCGGCGCGGGGATCTTTCTGGCCGAGTCGGAGACGCGCGTGGCCGACACCGTGCGCTTCGTCACCGACGTGATGAACGGCATCCCCTCCATCGTGACCGGGATCTTCGTCTGGGCGTGGGTGGTACTCGCGATGGGCCACTTCTCCGCCTTTGCGGGAGCCGTGGCGCTCGCGGTGATGCTGATCCCCATGGTGACGCGCACCACAGAGGAGATGATCCGGCTGGTGCCGCCGGAGCTGCGCGACGGCGGGCTGGCGCTGGGGCTCGCCCGCTGGAGGACGACGGTGGGGATCGTCCTGCCCGCGGCGCGAAGCGGCATCCTCACCGGGGTGCTGGTGGGCCTGGCCCGCATCGCCGGCGAAACCGCACCGCTGCTCTTTACGGCGCTGGGCAACGACTACTGGGAGTGGAGGCCCGGCAGCCCGATGGCGGCGCTCCCGTTGCAGATCTACAAATATGCCACCTCACCCTTTCCCGAGTGGCACCGCCAGGCGTGGGCGGCATCGCTCGTGCTGCTCGGTCTGGTGCTGCTGGTGAGCCTCACCGCGCGCTTCGTGATCCGCAGTCCTTATCATCAGAGCTCCTGAGATGACCGACCCGGCGCCTACCGTCACGCCGCCCGAGCCCGCCCGCGCCGCCCGTCCCGAAGTCCGGGGTGACGCGGCCGGGCCGCCGGCGCTGGAGGCCGACGACTTCTCCTTCTGGTACGGGAGCAACCGCGCCCTGAACGACATCACGCTGAGCGT
>JBPCJG010000166.1:0-3608 GCA_051005515.1 Longimicrobiaceae bacterium | reverse complement strand
GGGTTCTGCGTGCGCGCGTATTCGTAGCCGAGGTGGCGCCCCAGCTCCGGCTGCACATAGGTCGAGGTCTGGTAAACGGGGGTCATGATCGCCCCAGTGGTCGGGTCCGGCCGCTGGCCGGCGTGGACGGCCAGGGTGTCGAAGTGGAGGGGCCGTTTTGCGGGCATTTCAGGGTTCGGGAGGAAGGGATTCAGGGGAGGAATCCGGGAAAGGAGAACTCAGAATCCGGTCGAACGGTGTGGCGCGAGTGCCGCACTCCTGATCGCCACGGCCACATGTGCATGGCGAATCGCCATCCTGTCGGCGAAGCGCGACGTGGAAGAGCAGATCTCGCAAGGGCCGTCCGCACCAGCTGATGACGACCCCTATCGCGCGCCGTGAGGCGGCAAGCTAACGACTCCCCGACGGCCGGCAAGCCGCGTTCGACCTCGTGGCAGGATCCCTGCTAGCAGAACCCGCACAGTTCCCTCCCGCCGAACCCGGCGCTCCTCGACTCGCTTCAGCAAGCATCGTTTTGGACACTTCGCGCTTGATGGTGAGCGTTTCCGGAGTCCGGGGGCGCGTTGGCGACGGCCTCACACCCGAGGTCATCGCCCGCTTCGCCGCCGCGTTCGGCGCGTACGCCGGCGGCGTCGGCGCCCGCGTCGTGATCGGCCGTGACTCGCGCACGTCGGGACCCATGTTCGTCCGCGCGGCCACCGCGGCGCTGCAGTCGGTCGGCTGCGACGTGATCGACGTGGGGATGGTGCCGACGCCGACGGTGCAGCTCGCCGTGGAGCACCACGGCGCCGCGGGGGGACTCGCCATCACCGCCAGCCATAATCCGGTCGAGTGGAACGCGCTCAAGCTCATCGGCCCGAGCGGCATGTTCCTAGACGCTGAGCAGGGAGCTGCGATGCGCGCGCTCCTCGACAGCGAGATCCCCCGAGCCGGATGGGACGAGCTGGGTGGACGGAGCGAGGATGCCGACGCCGTCGAGCGGCACCTGGAGCGCATCCTCGCGATCCCCTTTCTCGACCTCGAGGCCATCCGCCGCCGCGGCTTCCATGTAGCCCTCGATTGCGTGCGCGGAGCGGGCGGGACGATCTTTCCGCGGCTGCTGGAAGCGCTCGGCTGCCGGGTGGACGCCATCAACCTGGAGACCGATGGACGCTTCCCGCGCGAGCCGGAGCCGGTCGCGGCAAATCTCGGCGACCTGGAGGAGCTGGTGCGGCGCACCGGTGCCGACCTGGGGATGGCCACCGATCCCGATGTGGATCGCCTCTCACTGGTTTCGGAGCGGGGCGAGGCGATCGGCGAGGATTACACGCTCGCCCTCGCGTCCAAGCTGGTGCTGCGTCACCGTCCGGGGACGGTAGTGACCAATCTGAGTACCAGCCGGCTCCTCGAAGACGTGGCCGCCGCCGCGGGAACCCCTCTGCTGCGCGCACCCGTGGGGGAGATCAACGTGGCCCGGCGGATGCAAGAGGAGGAGGCGACAATCGGAGGCGAGGGGAACGGCGGCGTGATCCTTCCTGACGTCCATCTCACCCGCGACGCTCCTGTCGCGGCCGCCCTGATCCTGCAGCTGCTGGCGGAGTCCCGCGAGACGCTGGGAGAGCTGGCAAACGGCATCGGCAGCTACGAGATCGTGAAGGAGAAGGTGCCGCGTCCGTCGCAGGCACTCGAAGGCGTTTACGAGGAGCTGACGGCGAAGCTGAACGCTTCCGAGGTGGATCGGCAGGATGGGCTGCGGCTCGCCTGGCCCGCGCAGCGCCGCTGGGTGCACCTGCGTCCCTCCGGCACGGAGCCGGTAGTACGGATCATCGCCGAGGCGCCGACCCGCGCCGACGCCGAATCGCTGGTCGCGAGCTTGCGCGACGCGCTGCCCGCCTGACCGCAGGATCGAACCACGGCCACTCGAGTCAGAACGCCATGTGCGGAATCGTAGGATACATCGGGAACAAGCAGGTAACCCCGCTGCTCATCCAGGGGCTCAAACGGTTGGAATACCGCGGCTACGACTCCGCCGGCGTAGCCGTTGCGGAGAACGGCTCCATCCAGGTGCGCAAGGAGGCCGGCAAGATCGCCGAGCTCGAGCGGAAGCTGGAGGAGGACGGGGTGCACGGGGTCTACGGCATCGGCCACACGCGCTGGGCCACGCACGGGGCGCCGACCACCGTCAACGCGCACCCGCACACTTCGGAGAGCAGCGACTTCGCCGTCGTCCACAACGGCATCATAGAAAACGCGGGAGTGCTTCGCCGGCGCCTGGAAGAGCGAGCGCACACCTTTGTGTCGGAAACCGACAGCGAGGTGCTCGCCCACCTCATCGAGGAGGCGTACGACCGGGTCGGCGAACGCTCCAGCGAGTCGCTGGAGCGCGCGGTCGAAGTGGCGCTCGGCCAGGTCGAAGGTACCTACGGGATCGCGGTCGTCTCTACCCGTGATCCGAACAAGATCGTAGTGGCGCGGCTCGGCAGCCCGCTCCTGATCGGGGTGGGCGAAGACGGGGAGACGTTCGTCGCCTCCGACGCCGCGGCAGTGATCGCCCACACCCGCGACGTCGTCTACCTCGACGACGGCGACATGGCCACCATCACTCCGCGCGGCTACACCGTCCATCGGGCGTCGCACGGGCCGGTACATCGGCCTGTCAGCCGGGTCGATTGGGACCTCGGAGAGGTCGAGCGCGGCGGCTATCCGCACTTCATGCTGAAGGAGATCATGGAGCAGCCGCAGACTCTCCTCGAAACGACGAGGGGGAGGCTGCTTTTAGAGGAGGCGAACGTGCGGCTCGGCGGGCTCGCCGGTATGGAGCAGCGGCTGCGAGCCACCGAGCGGATCATTCTGCTCGGGTGCGGAACCTCCTGGCACAGCGGACTGATCGGCGAATACATGCTCGAGGACATCGCCCGCATCCCCACCGACGTCGAGTACGCGTCGGAGTTCCGCTACCGCCGCCCGGTAGTCGAGTCGAACACGCTCGCGATCGCCATCTCCCAGTCCGGCGAAACCGCCGACACGCTCTGGGCGATGCGCGAGGCGAAGGAGCAGGGCGCCACAGTCCTCGGGGTCGTCAACGCGGTAGGCTCCACCATCGCGCGCGAGTCGGACGCCGGCGTCTACCTGCACGCCGGCCCCGAGATCGGAGTCGCTTCCACCAAGGCGTTCACCTCGCAGGTCGTGGTCCTCGCTCTGATCACAGTGTATCTGGGACGCCTGCGCGGCACCTTGCCGGAGGAGCGGGCGCGGGAGATCGTGACGGCGTTGCGTGACCTGCCGGACAAGGTGGCGCGGATCCTCGAGCGGGACGATGAGATCCGCGCGCTCGCAGAGATTTTCGTGGACCACCGCAACTTCCTCTACCTGGGACGCGGGTACAACTTCCCCGCGGCGCTGGAAGGGGCGCTCAAGCTCAAGGAGATCTCCTACATCCACGCGGAGGGGTACCCCGCAGCGGAGATGAAGCACGGGCCGATCGCCCTGATCGACGAGGACATGCCCGTGGTGGTCATCGCCCCCAAGAACGGCGTCTACGACAAGATCAAGTCGAACATCCAGGAGGTGAAGGCGCGGGGCGGCCGTCTGATCGGGGTGATCAGCGAGGGAGACGACGGCCTCGAAGA